>SLIE01000243.1 GCA_007135795.1 Desulfobacterales bacterium | reverse complement strand
TCAGGCGCTTCAAAAAGACCACCAGGAGGTGCAGTCGATTTTGGGAGAAATTCAGAACACATCGGAGGGAGCGGTTAAAACCAAGGAAAAACTGTTTATGCAATTGAAGCAGGAATTGATCCCTCATATGAGAGGCGAAGAAAAGCATTTTTACCCGCTTCTGATGAAGAAAAAAGAAGCACAGGAGTTGGGGATGGAAGCGATGGAAGAACATCATGTTGCGGAAGTCGTGTTGAAAGAGTTGGACTCCCTTTCTAAAGATGCAAAAAACTGGAAAGCCAAGGCCAAGGTTTTTTCCGAACTCGTCAGTCATCATATTGAAGAAGAAGAGGAAGAGGTTTTCAAAACAGCATCGGAATTGCTGAGCGAAGATGAACTGGACCAGGTAATGTCTTCATTTGAAAGTGAAAAAGAGGCGGTGAAGAAGAAGCTGAAGTGATCAGGCGCAGGTAGTTATCCGATAGCGTGAAGGGACGGATCTGGTTTTGGGTAAGTTGCCCGAAAATGGAGCTGTCCCATTCACCATGCATTCAATCTTTTTAAATATAAGGGAGGCGTCATGGCTGATAATGATACGGTCAAGAAGCTCAATACATTGATTCAATAAGATATAGACGCGGTACATGCTTACGGGCAGGCGCTCTCCAGTGTCGAAGAACCTGTTTTGAAAGAGCGGTTAGCCGCTTTCCAGGAAGATCACCAGCGGCATATCCGGGAGCTTTCAGAGGAAGTCCGGAAGCTTGGGGGGACACCGGAAGAGTATTCCAAGGATTTTAAAGGTTATTTGATCGAAGGGTTTACCTCGCTGCGTTCCATCACGGGAACTGACGGTGCACTGAAAGCAATGGAGCAAAATGAAGTTCTGACGAATAAAAAATACAGTGACGCGTGCAATTGGGATTTACCGGTCTCAGTCAAGCCATTGATCGAAAAAGCGGCTGCGGATGAAGAAATGCATCTCCAGTTTATTCGGGAAACACTGAAAAGCCGTTGATACGTAAAATTCGTTCCGGGATTGGAAATGCGAAGTTATCTGATGCACAAGGGAAGATTGAATCACCGGATACCGGTACGTAGCAGATAATGAATGTTTTCTGTTTTTAAAAATACGATCACAAAGGGGGAACGCTGATGTTAGGTTGGACTATAACATTTCTAGTTGTCGCGATTGTCGCCGGCCTCTTCGGGCTTTCCGGAATAGCAGGCGCTGCAACTGATATCGCCTGGATATTGTTTGTTATATTTATTATTCTGTTTATTGTTTCCCTGGTCAGGGGAAAACGCCCGTCTACCTGATGTTAAAAAATCTTCATCATTGATCAAGGACTGCCTTGAAAAAGGCGGTCTTTTTTTGTTCGGGTCATGGCAAGGCATGGTTGACCCATATGCGAAGCGGTTATCCGGTGTGGTAATTCAATAGTAAAAGAAAGGGGAAATGATTACTATTGTTGTAAACAGGCAACGATTGGAAATCCCGGGATAAATCATCCGGATGTCATGTTGATACCCACACGGAGGAACATATGTTTTCAGAGCAAACAAGACAGATGGCGGCACAATGCCGTCATTATGCCATGTGTAAGATAGATTACCTGGGCACGGGGATTTGTGCATCCGGAATGGAAAATCATTACGTAAGCCATTTCCCTCAGGGCCGAATGGATATTTATGATGCCCTGGCCAGGGAGTTGATTCCGATAACCCGAGGGCTCGCGGAGATTGTCGATTCCTGCGATTTGTGCGGCATCTGTGATAAACAGTGTCATTTCGTGACCGGAATGCGTCCGTTGGAGGTGATGAAGGGGCTGAAACAACATTTGAAGGAGTGGATAGATCAGGGGAATGACATCATACCGGTTGAATCTGATCCGGAACTTGATGCGTTGCGTGAAATTGTGGGATGGAGGTGGGCGACGAACGATCCGGCTGTTTTAGTAACATATGCCAATGACCCGTTCCCCCTGGCCGAAATGCGGATGCCGCGTTACGTGGCCTTGCCTGGAACGCGGGATGAGGTTGCGGCCCTGGTCCGCTTTGCGAATGCCCGGGGGATTCCTTATGTGGTCCGGGGAAATGGTGGCAGTGTGTTCGGGTTCGTGTTCAGCGACGGGTTGGTCATGGACATGCACCGGATGAAGGGGATCGAGATTGACGCTGAAAACTGGGTTGTGCTCGTGGAACCGGGCGTGACATCGTTTGAATTGCAGCAAGCGGTTGTAAAACGGGGGTTTCGGGTGAACACGGCGGAACCCGCGGCCACGGTATGCGGAAACATTGTCTGCACCGGGTTGTTTTCAACCTGGGCCAATGCGTATGGCGTGAATGCGGACAGTTTCGTGGATATGGAATTTGTCGATAACAAAGGGGATATATTCAGGCTGAATGCGCCTGCAGCTCCCAATGCCTTTTGTTTTGAACACAAATTGACGCCGGCGCCGGGTATCTGTATCCGGGCTCACGTGCGTTTGCACCCGGTTACCGGGGATGAAGAGGGGTGGTTCGTCCCTTTCGCAAGCTTTGAGGAGGCCGCGGCATTTGCCCGGGAGATGAGCCAACGGCGAATCGGGTTGGCCATCGGGGTGCTTGGCGGGCACTATCTGTCGACATTCATGTCCCCGTCGGCCGCGCTTGCGGATAATGTCCGGTTCAGTCTGACGGAGGCCATCGGCCTGGATTACGTGGTCTTCATGATCGGGGATCGCTTTGCGCGGGAAGCGGTGAACGCCATGCAGGAAGTCGTGATCGATCAGGATCTGTTTCGGATGTTCATGCTGGGGCTGCCCCGGCTTGCCGATGATGAGTGGCTGGACCTGGTATCGGGGATGGATGGTGACAGGCCGCCTTACGAAATTCTATTGCAACGTGAAATGCGGCCGGTGCTCGATGCGGTGCTGCAGCCATCTCCGGAAACCGCGGCCAGGCAAGTGGACGAGGATCTGCGGGAATTTTATACGAAGCTCTATGCAAGGCCGGAGATGACCGACATGGTCTGGCTGAACATGTTTCGGATTCTCAGCGCCCGCATGTCCAGGCGCAAGCATATGTTTGCGTTCCTGGTGTACGTGCCGATGGACCGTGTGGATGTAATCGAGCAGATCTGCACGGCGCTGGGTCGCATTGCCGACGATTACGGCATCGACAATGACTATGGTTTTCTGACGCCGTTGGACATGGGAAAGCGTGGCATCCTGGAATACGACTATTATATCGATCATCAGGATCCTGCGGAAAAAGAAAAAATCCGCAAGGCAGCCGTTGTGTTCGAACCTTTTCTGGACAACCTGAGCGCCACGACCAAAGGGGTAAAATGGTTGAAATACATTTTTTCCCAGGGGTGCGCGCGCAAGGAAGCTTTTTTGTATACGTGAAAAATGGAAAGCCAGGCCCGGTCGGTCCGCATCACTTACCCGATAAACCATCAAAAAACTTTTCTGGTAACAGGGGGAACCGGTTTTCTGGGGAGCCATCTTGCCGTGCGTCTTTTGGCCTACGGACACCGTGTCTTTTTATTGGCGCGTGGCCGAAAGGGCGATAGTGCGGTGGCGCGGGTCAGGCGCTTGCTCGATTGGTTTGATGTTGATGACGGGACGCGGTCAATGCTCGAGGTGCTGGAAGGGGAAATGGCGCAACCCTTGCTGGGGTTGAACGAGGGGGACGTGCAAGCCGTGATCGGGCGCGTGGATGAAATTGTTCACTGTGCTTCGGACACGTCGTTTTCCGCGCGAAAGCGGGATCATGTCGTGCGGACCAATATTGAGGGGTTGCAAAACCTTCTGGAAGTTGTTCAGGAGGGCCGGTGCCGTGCATTCCATTTGATCAGTACGGCGTATGTGGCCGGCATGGTTAGTGGGGTGTGTCGCGAAGCATTTGGGGACGTCGAGGCGTTTCACAATATTTACGAGGAGACCAAGTTTCGGGCGGAACGGATCGCGGCCGATCACTGTGATCAAAACGGGATCGTGCTTTATGTTCACCGGCCTTCCATTGTTTATGGGGACGCAAACAGCGGCAGGACCCTCCTTTTCAACGCCTTGTATTACCCGATTCGGACATTGAATTATTTTCAGCGGCTTTATACCCGGGATATCCAGGAAAACAACGGGGAAAAAGCACAGGGCATGGGTGTTCACATGGCGTCTGACGGGACACTGTATCTGCCGGTACGCATCGAGAGTCTGGATGCGAGCGGCGTGAACCTGGTCCCGGTGAATCATTTTGTCGCGGCATTCATGGCCATTCGGAAAGAAAAACCGGAAGGGGGTGTTTTCCACATTGTCAACAGCCGGAACACGGCTATTCGACAGCTTGTTGTTTACATCCGGCGGTTTTTTCAACTCTCCGGCATTCGAATTGCCGAGCCGGATGAATTCATAAAACAGCCCAAAAATGGCCTTGAGTTGCTTTTTGAAAACCACATTCAGGTTTACGGCTCCTACATGCGCGATAGCCGGGTCTTTGAAAACTCAAGGACCGCAGCCATTCTTGCCGGACAAGACGTCGTCTGCCCGGATTTCAGCTATGAGACATTCGCGACTTGCATGCGTTATGCCGTGGATATGGATTGGGGGCGACGCCTGTACCAGGAAGGAGATACAGGATGTGCGAAGAAGTCTCTTATGGATACAAAAAGATCGCCGCATCGGAAAAGCGCCGGTTGATCCTCGGTCATTTTGAAACCATAGCCGGACGATATGATCTGGCAGATGCGCTTTTGAGTTTCGGGCTGCATTTTTACTGGCGGCAGCGTGTTTTACGGCGATTGAAGTTGAAGCCGGGCGATACGGTCCTGGATTTGTGCGCCGGGACGGCTGACTTTGCGGTCATGGCTGCCGGAATGGTGGGGCCGGTGGGGAAGGCCGTGGTGTGCGATATCAGCCGGGCAATGATGATTGCCGGGCAGCAGAAGGTCGTACGGGCGGGTGTGGCAGATCGCGTTCACTGGGTTCAGGGGGATGCCGAGCGCATGGGATTTGCCGGGAAAAGTTTTGATGCGGTCATTGTGGGGTACGGGATTCGGAATTTTGTTTTTCTGGAAAAGGGGATACGTGAAATCCGGAGAGTATTGAAAAATGATGGAAAATTTGTGGCAATGGAATTTGGAATTCCAGAAGTCCCCTGGCTTCGGGCGCTGTATCATTTTTATTCCTTTAAAATAATGCCTGCGGGCGGAAAACTGATTACCGGAACGGCTGATCCCTTTCATTACCTGGCGGAATCGATTCGGGTCTTTCCCGCGCCTGATCGGGTTCGGGCGCTCATGACAGCCAGTGGTATGGTCAATGTTGATT
>SLIE01000360.1 GCA_007135795.1 Desulfobacterales bacterium | reverse complement strand
GAAAACATCTATCTTCTCGGAGCAGTGGACTGGAACAGACGTCTGTTTGATTCACTGATTCCGCTTCCTGACGGCACGTCTTACAATGCCTACCTCGTCATCGGCAGCGAAAAAACCGTCCTGCTCGATACCACGGACCCGCCCACGGTCGATGTTCTCATGGGGCAACTGGCGGATGTATCGAAAATAGACTATATCGTTTCCCATCATGCGGAGCAGGACCACTCGGGATCAATTCCAAAAGTACTTGAGAAATATCCCGATGCAAAGCTTATCTGCAGCACAAAAGCAAAAACCATGCTCATGGACCTGCTGACAATCCCCGAGGAGCGATTCGTCCCCGTGGAAGATGGCGAAAAAATTTCTCTGGGGAATAAAACGCTCGAATTTATCTACACCCCGTGGGTCCACTGGCCCGAAACCATGGTCACATACCTGCCCGAAGACAAAATTCTTTTTTCCTGCGATTTCTTCGGCTCCCATATTGCCACATCCGACATGTATGTCGTGGACAAATGCCGGGTATTCGAGGCTGCCAAACGCTACTTTGCCGAAATCATGATGCCGTTCAGCCCCATCATCGAAAAAAATCTAGAAAAGCTCAAGAATTACGATATCGACATCATCGCCTCTTCCCACGGTCAACTCATCGATGACCCGGCCTGGATCATGGACGCATACCGGCAATGGGTCGCCGGTCCCCGGCAGAACCTGGTGGTTCTGCCGTACGTCTCGATGCATGCCAGCACACAAAAAATGGTCGATTACCTGGTACCGAAACTGGTCGACAACAATGTACGCGTCGAGGTGTTCGACCTCACCGTCACCGATATCGGCAAACTGGCCATGGCCCTGGTGGATGCCGCAACCGTGATTGTCGGGACGCCCACTGTCATGGCCGGACCGCACCCCCTGGCCGCATACGCCACCTTTCTGGCAAATGCCTTGCGCCCCCGTATTAAATACCTGTCCATCATCGGCTCCTATGGATGGGGCGGCAAAACCATCGAGGTTCTCTCTTCCATGATCCCGAACCTGAAAGTGGAAGTCATCGACCCGGTTCTATCCAAAGGTTTGCCATCGGAAAGCACGTTCAACGCCCTGGACGAAATGGCGGCCACCATCGCGCAAAAGCACCAGGATCTTACGAGACATTAATGACAACACTACTGATTCGCAGGGGCCAACCTTGTATCCTTCCCTGCGAGTCAGCGATTGTTATGACCCGCGAACTTTCCTGTAATTACCCTGCAAATCCACCAGTAATCGTACTAATTTACTTGGAAGAACTCACTTTCGACCCGGGGTTGGACTTCGCTTCTCCCAACCCCACTTACCCCTTCGCCTGAATCTCTAAAACTTCCAAGATATCCTTATCGTCTACGACTTGAATTTGAACAGCTTTAGCTGTCTATAAAATCAACTATTTTCGGCTGAAGTTTTTTGCTAAAGATTTGACAGTCATTACTTATCTGCTTAACATTTTAATTATATTCTTGTTCCCTGTCATCTCCTTTTTAGACAGACGTTTCGGACGCATTAAACAATGTAGAAATCTGGATGTGGTGCTATAGTTCCAGCTTTGCAAAACCATAGCCTCGAAGATTACCGTTATTAATTCGAAATGGGATTCTGCTTCCAAAAAAATGGCCTACTGTTTTTATATACCTATCCTTCTGACAATAATCGAAGGTTGAGAACATTACAAATGAAGCATAAAGAGGATAAAGGCAAGTCTAATCGTAGTACCATAATTGAAGCAGAATTTAATAGAAAAGCCTTACACTATGAATCAAATCGCCTTGCAAACTGGTATCAGGCTCAAGGTGAACAGATACTTCACCAGATAACGAGTCTAGACGGAGCGGTTATTGATGTGGGATGTGGAACAGGATGGCTGTTGCGTCGTCTTATAAAGCAAAATCCATATGCAACTTGTATTGGTATCGATTTATCTAAGCAAATGATTGAACAGGCTAAGATAAAAATACATGTTGAGCGCCTGAACAACGTTTCATTTATTCATGGCGACTGGGAGGATGCCGCAATTATAGAAAAAGTTCGCGATCGTCTTGATCAACCCGTCTCAAAAATTGTCTGCGTTAGTTCTTTTCATTATTTTCGTCACCCTGAAATTGCAGTTCGTTCCATGCATGATTTGCTTGCTCCTAATGGTAGTCTTTTTTTGCTCGACAGGGCTATGGATGGTTCTATAGGAACATTTACCTGGGATTTTCTTCATCGTTATTTGATCAAGGATCAAGTCCGCTTCTATAAAACATCGGAGCTGGTGTCATTGCTCGAAAAAACCGGGTTTGAGAATGTCAGGGTGCTAAAGAAAATAAATCGGTGGCTCTGGAAACAGAAGCTTTATACATCACTGGCCTTAGTCTCAGGCATCCGCGGGGTTACCCCGGTTGAAGCTTCTTGAGTTCGAATCATTATTTTCATACATTGTTCACCCTTCTGAAAGGTATTGAGATGATCAATAAAACCCAACAACCACAATCCAATTTTTTTGAGGTAGCTGATCCGGCGGTAGAGATGTCAGGACCAAGTTATCCTCTATGTGACTGGAAGAAGGAGCTTGCAGGGAAACGGTATCTTGTCACAGGAGCTGCTGGATTTATAGGTGGGCATTTGTTACGTCGATTGAGCGAGTTGGATTTGGATGTCACAGGGACGGTGCTTTATTCTGAAGAGGCAGAGATTCTTAGAGCTCGCGGTTACAGTGCCGAAGTCCTGGATTTGGCATCGAATACGGGTTGGGAAAATCATTTAAAAGATGTTGATGTAGTATACAATATCGCCGCTCGTTTTCAAGAAATAGAAGATAATGAGGATGGATATAACAGGGTAAATA
Organism: Desulfobacterales bacterium; assembly: GCA_007135795.1. Lineage (GTDB taxonomy): Bacteria > Desulfobacterota > Desulfobacteria > Desulfobacterales > Desulfosalsimonadaceae > B1SED10-16. The sequence goes on along the minus strand of SLIE01000360.1, from coordinate 2,427 downwards.
ATCAGGGCGCTTTAAAGCTTGCTGAGACAGCTTCAAGGGTCGGCGTAAAAAGATTCATTCATTGCAGCACTGTTGGCGTTCACGGTAACGTAAAGGAAATACCGGCCACGGAGAAAAGCCCTTTCAATCCCATGGATATTTATCATAAGACCAAATTGGAGGGTGAATTAGCCATTCTAGAATTTGCGAATAACCTTCCCGCTGATGGAATGGTCGTTACAGTAAACCGTCCTGCAATGGTATACGGCCCTGCTGATCGTCGGATGTTAAAGCTTTTTAAAGCAATACTATCAGGTCGTTTCAGGATGATCGGTTCTGGTGACGTCCTGGCCCATCTGGGGTATATTGAGGATCAAATCGAATCTTTTCTCCTTTGCACGGTTGCACCCCGCGATAAAGTACATGGAGAGGCATTTAATATAGCTTCTGATAAACCTCTTACCTTAAACGAACTTTCAAGTATTATCGCCGAATGCGGCGAAGTTTCTCTCCCAAGATTTCATGTTCCGGTAGCACCGGTATGGATTGCAGCAATTTTATGTGAAGTTGCCTGCCGACCTTTCCAAATTAAACCGCCATTGTTTAGAAGGCGTATCGGTTTTTTCACACATAACCGTGCATTTGACTACACTAAAGCTAAAAATCATCTTGGATACGAATCGAAATGGAGTAACAAAGAAGGAATCGATAATACCATAAAATGGTATAGAAAAGCAAAATGGCTATAAGTAAGCATCTTTTCGTAACCCGATTTTTGCAAGATATCCTGACACCCTCTGTATAATGAGCAAAGAATATGATTAAACCAAAGCATGTGATAATTTTGATCTGCGGTTATCTTGCTCTATTATGGTTACCTGTTATCCTTGTAGATTTCCTTAACGTATACGGTATTCGGGACCGCCTGAACATAGTTGTTTGGCAATATTTATTCGCAAACGGCAGACCTGTAGAATGGGCTCAGTGGTATACGATTGGAGCGACAGCACTGATGGCTACCTACATTTCAGCCAGCCTTAATGTTTATCATGTCAAAAATAAGCAGGCGCTATCCATGTTCTGGTTATTGATGGGAGCTGCATTAATTTTAATGCTGGTTGAAGATGCAGGCAATGTTCGGCATGAAATCCGACGCATTGTTGAAAATATATCAGGATTGCCGAGACATACTGGCAGGTTGGATAAAGCTGTAGAATTCATATATTTCACTGCGCTTGCTTCGGTGCCTTGTTACGCACTGATTCGCTACGGCAAGTATCTAAGAACATATTCAATCAGCCTTATTTATATACTATGCGGATTTGCATTTTATGCTGTTGCAGCAATCTGTAATGCTACACGCAATTGGAACAGCTGGTACGCATCAGTAGGAGAAATTATTCAGGAAAGAGCCGGATTAATTGTGCCAAGTTATGACAATCCGTCACACTATGGGCACTGGCTTATGGATGCTCTTTTTGAGGAATCTCTTGAATTACTGGGGGCAATGTTTCTTCTGGCAGCAGCCGTTTCTTTTTGGAAGTCAATCAGTTTCAAGTCGCATTCATAATATGACGACAATTAATATAACATTTTCATTTTTGGGAATCCAATAATTGAGCTATATAAAAAATCAAATAATGGATGTAGAGAAATCTCAATTGCGCCGTTATAAAGATTTAGTGATAGGGAAAAATTCAAATCTTTTGTTTTTAAAGTTTGAAATTTTAATGCTGCTGACCAATTCATTATCTGGAAGTCTCGGATTGTTCCTTAGAAAATTTGCATACCGGCATTTGCTCGCTTCCGTTGGAAAAGGTGTCGCATTCGGTAGAAATATATCTATTCGGCATCCTAAAAAAATTTTAATTCACGATTTTGTTGTTCTTGATGACCTTTGCGTTTTAGATGCTAATAGTGATGAAGATTTTGGAATCGAAATTGGTCCTAAAAATATGATAGCCAGAAATGTTCAAATATGTGCAAAGGGTGGTCGAATTAAATTAGGTGCAAATATTGGTATCGGTTCAAACTGTGTGATTCATTCCGGACAGATGAATGAGATACAAATTGGTGATAACGTTTTAATCGCTCCATATGTATATATAGGTGGCACACGTTATCATTTTGATCGTTTGGATATCCCGATTTCAGAACAGGGCAGAGCACCTCAGGGAGGCGTAACCATCGGAGATGGTGCCTGGATAGGCGCTGGAACGACTATTGTTGATGGCATACGTATCGGCAGTCATGCAATCGTGGGAGCCGGAGCGGTAATCACAGAGGATGTGGCGGATTATTCTATTGTTGGGGGTGTTCCGGCAAAAATCATCTCAAGCCGTCAACATTCCGACTCAATTCAAAATTAAAATCCAAATCACCGGATCACATAAGAAATTTTTCGGGGTGTTCCTTCCAGGCAATACAATTTTATACGTAGCTGAATAT
>SLIE01000055.1 GCA_007135795.1 Desulfobacterales bacterium | reverse complement strand
TGTCAAGTGGGATCCGTATTTCCGGTATCTCGTCTTTTGCTTCGTCTTCCTGCCATTGCAACGTGTCGATCCATTCATCTTCCTGAACCCACATCTGATTCATGGTGGCGCTGTGACTGTGGGATGTATCTTGAATGTAGCGAGGGACCACGCCTAATTTATGGCAGACTCTGCGGACAAAAAGCATCAGATACGCAACATCGATTCCAAAGGGGCAATACATCATGCAACGGCGGCACAGATTGCAGTCGGTGAAAGCGATCTCACAGGCCTGCATCAATGTCTCGCGGCTGACCCTCCCCTTGTTTTTGACGAATTCGCCAATGGTCTGTTTGACTTTTCCAGCTGGAGAAAGCCTCGGTTCATTATCATGTGAAAGGTAGTAATGACATGCTTCACTACAATATCCACAGCTCATGCAGGTATTGAGATATGTCTTGAAGCGCGCACCGCCTTCGGTTTTAATCATTTCCTGGATGACCCTGGCGATATCATCCTCGCTTACCTTCTCAGCACTTTCTATGATTGCGTCATCGAGTACCGGTTGTTTTTTGTTTGTTTCAGCTCGGGCTGTATCCATATGGATGATGCTCCGTTTTTAGTCATTTATAATTTGATGGCGTCCTGAATAGTCCCCATCTGCTTTGTGAGGGCAATTTTCATCCACTCAACAGTCTATAAGCTATATCTATGCTTTTGTGTAAGATAAATTACCAGTCCCTCGCATGTCTTACGGCGCCAAACTCGGAACCGGAGTATGCCCGTGTAAGGGGAAAAAAGAACATATGACTCAATTTTGTAAACGGAATCAACACAAGGAGAAGCTCACCGGAAAGAATGTGGAGCAATGTGGCCACTTCAAATCCGGGCCATGCCCGTGCGGCCCAGAATCCCGTCACAAAAGGTGCGGCAACCAGCAAAACCAGCAAGAAATCGGTCGCTGTGCTCAGGTATCGGACATCCGGTTTGACAAGGCGACGGATTATAAAATAAACGCAGCTGAAGATCACAATGAGCGTCATGACCTGTATCACCGAATCCGGCAGATACCACCAGGAAATATTGAACGATTCCTTGAACAATATGATATGTGCCATTAGAAATATCGGTACGGCAATCAGGCAGATGTGAAAAGCGAATGCAACGATGGTCAGGACCGGTTGCAAGCGCATGCTCCTGCTGCCGAACGGAACAATCCAGTGAATCATGGATCGGAGTGTATAGTATAAACTGAAATAGGTGAATACAACGTGATCTTTCTTTCTTGCCTCTATGGTAATGCTGATCAGGCGGTATAGGATCCCGCCGAAAAAAATAATAAAGGCGCCCCAGGCGAACGGGCCGCGAGCGAGTGCGTAAATATCATACATGACGGCCTCTTTTCATTTTCTCGGTAATTTGTCGGTTTCAAGTATGTAGCGGCAGAATTTTCCCTCGTCTTCACCCGTGCCAATTCCGTTGATCATCAGTTTTGATCCGTCGGGACTGAATACTGGGTTCCATGCCTCCGAAAAGGTTATTTCGATTGGTTTTCCATTGACAGCAATTGCAAATTTTCCATTGATTTCCACTTTGGCGGCAACCATGTCTCCTTCGGGGGAAAAAACCGGCGGCCAGATCCTCTCAAAGGCGGTTGGCCATGCTTTTCCATCGACCGCCACATACCATTTTCCATCGGTTTTGCCAGTGCAGGCAAGATGGCGATTGTCCGGGCTGTAAACAGGATCAGAGACCAGTTCATCGAATGTCAGTTCCCACGGCCTGTCATTTTCGGTGATGGTCCACTTGCCGAATTGTTTGGCGGCTATGGCTGCGATTTTTTTACCGTCAGTGCTGTAAAAGTGATGCCAGAGCTGGGAATACCGGCCATTCCAGAACAGCTCGCCGTCTTTTGCGAGACTCCACCCACCGGCCACCTTGACCGGGGCGGTAACGGAATTGTCAATCGGGTTGAATCTGGGGGCCCACACGGCGCTGAAGTAATTGGGCCATGCTTCGTCGTTTATCACGATCGTGTAGTCATAAAGGTTCCGCCGTATTTCAGCCGCCACGAGCCTGTTGTCGGGACTGATATCAATTTCCCAGGCATTGACGAATGTGTTGTTCCAGGGGGTTCCATTGACCGCGATGGTAAAACATCCTTTTTGAAATGCGAAAATATCGCCTTCCTTCAGCTGCGTGGTCTGGATAACGGCGGCCGCGATCTTTCCGTCACGGCTGATCGCAAGATTGTTCATGGATGTGAAACCCGATTCCCAGGGGATGTCATCTGTTACTGCGAAGTAACTTCGGGCATTTTGGGCGGCGATTGTAACACTGCCGGTTTCTTTAGAAAATTGCAGGTTCCATGCGAATTCAAATTTGTTTTCCCACGGATTGCCGTCAATGGCGACACTCCACTCCGCCATATCCGATACCAAGGCAACAGTTCTGCCATCCGGTAAAAACCGAAGGTTCCAGATTTTGTCGAAGCCCTGTTCCCAAACGGCGCCATTGACGCAGACGGTAAAGCTTTCTTCATCATCCTGGACGATGGCGGCGATTTGTTCGCCGTCGGGGCTAGTATAGAATTCATATACCGCCTGGTACTCGGCTCGCCATTTGGAGAGATCCGCAATAATTTTTTTTCCTGGTGTCCAGTCCCAGTTTTCAACGCTTTTCATTGGCTGCTCCTGACTTTTTCGATATCGGCGTCCCGGCCGGAATTGCATACCGCATATCTAATCGATGTCCAGTTAATGGTAAAATGATTATTCATGCACCGGAAGATCCGGGCGAGAAAATCCATTTAGTTCAAGCACTAAAGGATTTTATGGGGTCTGCACAGCGTGTCCATTATTTCTCAATTGTACATAATTCGCTCGTTAAAATCAAGCATTGTCCGTAGTATCGAGGCATTAATTTTGAGATAATGTCAAAATTAATTACAGAGCCTGAATTGTATTCACTTTTCATGGGAAGTTTAGTTTTAATTATTCAGTTTTTTGGCAATCTCAGCCACACGTGCGCCAAGCATACGGCCGTTCTTTGCACAATCAGCATCCGGTGCGCCGACGCAAGCTGTTCCATAATGACCGGTTGCAGACATGGGATCCCCCGCGATGATCATGCCGTAGATCAAGAGGCACTGGATAATGGAAATCATCGTGGTTTCCTTGCCACCTGAAGGGTCCCCGGAAGTGGCAAATGCCGCTCCCACCTTTCCTTCCATTTTTTTTCGGATACCAACATAATCATCAAAGATCTTTTTAAGCCCTGCAGCCATGGAACCGAAATACACCGGGGAACCCGCGATGATGCCGGCAGCTGTCATGAAATCATCCTTGGTGATATCCTCTGTGTTTTTAACGATCGCCTGGACGCCTTCAACCGAATTAACACCTTCCGCAATGAAGTTTGCAAGTTTTTTAGTATTACCGCCTTTGGAATAGTAAAGAATTAGAATATTCATAATAATTTCCTTTCCTGAGTGTTTTGGTTTTGGAAAAATATTTATTGGTTGTTCAGACGAGCAGTGTCGCAAGAAGTCCTGAGATAACGATCCCGTCGAAAGTCCCGGCACCCCCGATGCTGGCGACCCTTGTATTGATGTGTTTTATATCCTGAATATGCATGAGATCCGCCCCAATCAAGGGGCCGAGCACACCGGCACAAAAAGCGATCGGGGGTGCAAAATCAGGAATGAATACAATTGCTGACAATGCTGCAAGCAGTGCTGGTACCAATGCGGGAAGTGCGATGCCCACTTTCGGGACCGGCTTGGCAAGACGGTAACAAACAAAAGTATTGAGCGCAATAGCGATAAACGAAATAATAACGGCATATGAACTATGGGAAAGGATGCGAGTCAGTTGATAAATCACAATGATACAGGGAACGATGCATCCGCCCAGATTAATTGCAATGATGGTAAAGTGCTGTTGAGTTGGCGGCTTCCTGAAGAAACGATCCATTGCGAAAAAAGCCCTGGAGCCGTCTTCCACGGTTTGCTCTTTTGGTATCTTTTGGACAGGAATATTTACCAGGCCGCCGAGAAAAATGCCAAATGCCGCAAAAAGGGACAGTTCAGAAGAAAGCCCAAGTTTTGACAGTGCGGTCAGCATCACTTCCGCTAGAAAAAGTGGGATCAGGACAAGCAGAAGAAGAAATAAAAGCAGCGGAAAACAGCCTTGTGGCAACATTGGATAACGACCTTTCTTTAGAATCATCGGGTCTGTATCTCTGGTTTATAAGGATCGGGGGATCTGATATCCTGATACATACCTGATTCTAAAATAATAAAATCCGGTGAAATTGCAAATTAGATAGGCAAATACAAAACTATCAATTTTTCTTTTCCGCTACTCTATTACCCGCTTCCCCTTGATGACATCCCAGCGCGAACCAGTAAAATTCACGTTTACCGATGACCCATTTGACAAGAATCAAAGGGTCAATTACCTATTGGTATAGGAGCGGGTACAGCCTTTAATTACAAGCTATCTCAAAATAATATAACACCCTCTGGCGGCGTTGTGAGGTTCTTCAAAATGCTCACATATGACATATATGTTCCGCTTTTTCATCGCCTCACGCCTTGCCAGCGGGCGTGATCTTTTTTTTGAGATAGCTTGTAGCCATGTTTCCAGATTTTATGGCTTTTACGAGATTGTTATTTTGAAGCAAATGGCGTTTTTTGAGGCTGGGGGAAGCTCAGATAAAAATCATAGGAGGCGAAAATGCCGGAAAAATATGATGTGGTCATTGTTGGTGCCGGAACCGCAGGGCTTTCAGCGATAAGCGAAGTGAGAAAGCAAACGGAGAATTTCCTTCTGGTGAATGCCGGTCCTTATGGAACCACGTGCGCGCGTGTCGGCTGTATGCCCTCAAAGGTGTTGATAGAAACGGCCAATGTCTTTCACAGGCGTAAGATTTTTAATGATTTTGGCATACGGGGGGGAGAAAAACTTGAAATGGACGTTCCTGCAGCCCTGTCGCGGGTAAGGCACCTCCGGGACGCATTTGTAAGTGGCACACTCAAGACGACCGATCGGTTGGGAGATCGATCAGTGTCGGGGAGGGCGCGTTTTGTGGCCCCGGACACGCTGTCCATAGACGGTCGGATGGTGCATGCCCGTAAAATCATCATTGCAACCGGTTCCAGGCCGGTGGTTCCTGAATCATGGCGGAGTTTGAAAAATCATATCATTACCAGTGATGATCTTTTTGAGCTGGAAAATCTTCCCTCCGGCATTGGCGTGATAGGACTTGGACCCAACGGTGTTGAAATAGCCCAGGCACTTTCAAGGCTCGGTATTAATATCGAGGCATTTGACATGGAAGGGCGAATCGCAGGGCTTTCCGATCCGGCTATTACAAAAAGTGCCATTGCTGCACTT
>SLIE01000505.1 GCA_007135795.1 Desulfobacterales bacterium | reverse complement strand
TGAATCCGGCAAACCCAACGAGTTGATTTATTTTTCAGGTATGCCGGCGTCAGCCAGGGACAATTTTCTGTAAAACGCCGGGTCCCAGGTTCTATCCAGATGGCATAGGAAACAATTCGACCGGCGCGGGTGACCGTGGCCACTCGCTCCAAGATATCGTCTCTTCCAAGTTTTTCCCAGCGCTTAAAATCAGCACGTTCCAGTTCATGTCGGTAATCGAGTTCCCGGCAGCACCTGCCGCACTGCCTGCACTCAAAACCTCCCATGTCCGCATGAATCCGGATCCCTGCTTTTGAACCGGTACCATTGCCCGCCGGCTTTGCTGAAATCAAAAAAATACGTTGGCAAATATCCGCCATCACCCCGGGTGTAGGTGGAGATTTTTCAAGGGTTTTGATCAAAAGGTGGCCCAGATCCCGAGCTGTTATATTACGCATCCGGGCATTATGCCGGCGGCCGGGGACAGAGATCCACAAACCGTCATATTTAGAATTATTTACAATCTTGATTTCCGGTCCGAGGATCAAAGGACAGAGATCCACAAAAAGCGGGATCTGAGACGGGTATTGGCAAAAATCAAATCGTATAGCGGAAATTGCCTCTTTCATAGATAAAAAGATCTGTTCTTTTCCGTCCAAGGGTGCCTCCCTGACGTATATGAACATTCAGATGCTCTGATCTGTCTTTTATCATCCTCATCAGGGATGATTATGCTGGACTCCAATGTAAAGACAGTTTTTCCACTCGCATGCGTTTTCCCAGGGAGACGCCCGCCCAAGCACCAGAGTAGCGCTTTGCCACAAGGCACCAACCCGCAGACGGTTCTGGTCTAATAATCGTTATCTAAAATTATTAATGTGTTAATGAAACATCCGAGGCTCGATTCATATCCCCTTGAGCTCTCACTACCAGTTCCTCCTCCCTGAGCAGGCCACAATTGCAAGTAAGGATAGGTTTCATCCTCCCTGATGCCCCACACATCATCAAAGTTCCAATCCACAAACGTATTTTTACGCCTCATCAAGACCGTTGTTTTTCCAGTGCCTCCTTTTGAGGTTGAAGGCCCTATGTCGGTGTCCCAATAGCTGTTAATCACATTTGCGTGACTTTCGTTCCCATTTTGCCCTACCAGGCCGCCTACATCATTGTCGCCGGTCATACTCCCCACCGCATATGCGTTTTCAATTCTGGCCATCGAACCAAGTTTGCCGACAAGACCGCCCACACTTGAAATGCCAACAACATCGCAATCCGCATAAGAATTTAAGACCATGGTTTCAGAGACCTCTTTCACCAGGAAGCCCAACAATCCGCCAACATTTTCCCTGCCGCTTACAAACCCCGTTACAAAGGATTGTTCAATGATGGTGTCGACTGCATATCCCACAAGACCCCCAACATTATCGCCCCCTTTTACATCCACATTTTCGATTGCTGTATTTCTGATTTCAGCATCTCGGGCATAGCCGAACATCCCGGTATCGATGAAATCACCGCCGTCAACAAAGAGATTTTTAATTACATGACCATTCCCATCAAACACGCCTGTAAATGGATCATTAGATGTTCCTATCGGCTCTCTATTCAGCTTTTCCAGATCGATATCATTTTGCAGCTTGAAATGCTTATCAAGATCGTACCGCACCCGTGCAAGTTGCTCCGAATTTGATATGAGAAACGGATTTTCCGGTGTTCCTTCCCCGCCTGCAAAACTCTTTGCATAATCAGCAGTTATGACCATATTCGTTGTTATGTCCCGGTCGATCCGGGGGTTATCCGTGCGGCCGTCATTCCACTGCACAAAATAATACCCATCGTCTGGAACCGCTTCAACAGCGGTGCCATCTTCCCCCTCCCGGATGGTTTGCCGGACATTCCCTTTGATAAACCCGCCGTCTCCCGCTTCATAGGTCAAGGTGTAAGTGTTAACCACCCTTCTATTAAAATTGGCAGTTATGACCATATCCGTTGTTATGTTCCGGTCGATCCGGGGGTTATCCGTGCGGCCGTCATTCCACTGCACAAAATAATACCCATCGTCTGGAACCGCTTCAACAGCGGTGCCATCTTCCCCTTCCCGGATGGTTTGCCGGACATTCCCTTCGATAAACCCGCCGTCTCCCGCTTCATAAGTCAGGGTGTAGGTCCTCACTGCACCCCTCCTGTATGCTGCTACAATATGTTTCATCTCGCGCAATGTCCGGGCATTATCACCATCAACACGGTCTCCGGTGGGTACACCTACGTGATTTACATTCGGGTTGGATATATGCGCGACTCTGGTGCGGTGAATTCCATCGTCAAAATATGTCCCGCTTTCATAGGTCATAAGAGAAGCATAATGATTACCATTCCTTCCGATCCACTCCCAGCCGGCAGACCACCGGTTTTCCGGCCAGTTAAGCCAGAGCGTCGGGCCCGAAGACTCGTTCTGCCCCTTGGAGTGATGAAGTCCCATATTATGGGCTAGTTCGTGCATAAACGTATATGAAAAACCGGCCTGCTGCACCCGCGTAATACTGAAGGCTGAATCCGGCCTGCCATCTCTGGAATTGAGAAGATAGGCCCTCCCGCCAACGTCGTGCAATACGGCAAACAATGCAACAAGATCGGCCTGGTATGCATCGCGCAATGCATGAACCCCTTCCATGTAGCCATCACCCTGGTTTCTCAAGCGCACAAGGTCAGTGGAAGAGTCACCGCTTTCCGAATAATTCACTTCAGCGGAATGGACAAGATTCAGATTGACATATGTTTCGCTGTTATCGAGCGTCAACTGGCTTTTTTCCATCGCCTGTGCAATAATATTATTGATACCGCCGGCATTCTCCGCCCAAATGCGGGCCGCAGGGGTATATACTACCATGACATCAATGGTAGCCTGATCTTCCGGGCCAAAATCGCCTGGGTCAGCAAAATCCTCTTCGCCCTCATCATACGGGATCACCGGTTCATCAGCCATCATCACCGGGTCTTCAAGCTCAAGCGGGGTGCCGGAACGGAGTTTATCCATCCTTTCCGAATCCAATTCAAGAATAGCGCTTCTGTCTCCCCCCGCCATGCTTGTTATGCTATATCTTTCTCCCCGCTCCGGGATCCGAATCGTGCCGAGACTGCGTTGATCCGAAGACGTAGAGATCATAAGATATCCATAGGGGTATGCATCGAGGGATGCACGCACGGTAACCGTGCCATTGATATTGCTTTCCATGCTGTCGACGATAGCGTAATATTCAACATCGGGAAACGGGTTTATCTTAACGATGTCCCCTTTCATCATCGCCTCGGCATCGGCAATAACGGGGTTCAGCCTAACCTCCTGCCAACGCCTGACCTCTGATGAACTGACCAGTGGAATCGTTTCAGATGCTACAAATTCAGGCTCAAAAAAAAGCGTGTGCTCAGCTGCTATGGTTCCAACAGGACCAAGCAAGATCAAGAATAGTGACAATAGGAGCGTCGAAAGAAATACCTTGACGGTCACTCGTCTATTGAACTGGCTGCCGGGGATAGGATTTCCCCTGCCGGTTTCAGAATCATAACGTCGGATTGGACATTCAGTGATATTTCCCATCTATGCCCCTTCGTTGTAGCGATACAATATTGATAGGGTTGTAAAAGTCGCATTTCCTTCTTTATAGCGATTTTCCATCCGCTGGGAATCAATCACTACGCTTTGTATGTGCGACTTTTAGCTTAGCTATCTTTATCGAGCGCGTGGACTTTTACGACGCAATCAATATTGAAGATGCGGATAGAAGTCAAAACCCGTTTATTTTTAATCAAAATCCGAAATGCAATGGATTTCGTTGGCCGATGCATCTTGTTCCGCCTGCATTGTTTGACGTTCAAAAATACCCGTTATTCTATCTTCTCTTGCCTTGTGAGACAGACGTTTCGACCCATTTCGGTGTATTTTGTATTTGTGCCATGAACCACTTAGGCACAATAAAGTATCCTAAAAAGGTAACATCACGAACACTTGCAACAACCGGTCTATTTAATTCTTAAGTTATCTGGCGGGGTCAATGGCGGAGCACTTTCTTTATAATCCATTTTTCCCACATCCAGTTCAAGCAGGTAGCTTAAAGACTCTCCGGGGCGGCTCTGAATACGGTATATTGAATTTTTCTGGGGGATACGAATCTCTACAAACGTATTTTTCTCGGCAGTGGTTATGATAATATGCGCCGCCTGATAATCTCTGATCCGACCGCTGACGGTAATCACTCCCTGAACATTTTTTTCAACCCGTTCAATCTCCGCTGTGTACCAGGTATCAGGGAACAGATTGAGAACAAGCGCATCACCTTTTTTTACCTCATCCTGATTTTTTACAATTGGATTCAATGTCACTGCACGCCATCGCAATGAGGGAGGAAAACTATCAGGTAGCGGGGCTCCGGTTTCTTCCCGGTGTTCAACATCTGGGGCTTTATCCAATATCAGATAACTCTGTGACCGGGCTCCTGCCGGAATAATCAAAGCATTCAGTAAGAAAAAAACAAGCAATATAGTGAAACGCGACAAGGGAACACCTCTTTATGAATTATTCAATATTTATTCAGTTAGAGTACTATATAGAAGATTTGGCGTAATCAAAAAACTACTAAAACATGGTACCTAACGCCTGATTTTATCTTCCAATTGATTTATAAGCCACTTAACCAAACCCTTTAGCTACATATTTATTATAAATGCACTTATTATAAATATCAAATTTAAATAAAATCAAGGAATTAAATATAATAAGCAACAATACTACTTATGATCTATGAAGAATTATGACGAATCGATTGCCGCAATAACCGATAAGCAAGTATAAGCTATTAGGCATAACCCAATAATAATATAGATACTCTATTAGTGCCACACGATGAGTCATTTTTTTTAAAATTTACGTAAGAAGCTATCTCAAAATCAAAGAATGGGTTGGAGTTTGTCGATTGGACTGAGAGAAGCGAGCCCGCTAACCACGATCATAAACAGAGAAAAAAACATCCCGTCGACCCAGGTGTAAAGCCACGTAATATCCCAGCACCACATCTGGTTCGGATCAGTATCGCAACATCCATAGACGAGCCGAACGATTTGGTATTTTGCTATAATCACTTTGGTAAAGCTCATCTGTTTGATTCAAATCCGATAGTTGCTCGATTCGAAAACAATATAAACATTTTCTGGTCTGCGAGCACAGGAGCAATCTGGTCGGTTACATTGAAACGGATGGTAGGTGACCTGGATCGACCGACCACAATGGAAAACTATCTGAAGTCACTCAACCGTGGCAATCAGGAAATGACTGATATTCTGAACTTGCATGATTAGGCCCAAGACAAGGAAGAAAAAAAGGCTCCGAAAAAGAAGTGGTGGACAAGC
>SLIE01000025.1 GCA_007135795.1 Desulfobacterales bacterium | reverse complement strand
GGCAGGTATGTGACAAATTCGCTGTAAGTCATCCCCTGTGTTTCGTTTTCATTGTTTTCCGGCTGTTCGTTTCCGTCATCGCCATCCCCGGTACCGTTGCCGAAAAGATCAAAACCAGGTTCCCCCTGCCGGGTTCCCGGCAATTCCGCCGCTTCTTTCAGGACGCCGCTTATTTCATCTCCCTGGATCTCAATGCTTTCAACATTTTCAGCCCGCACCTGCGCCAGAAATTGCGTGTATGAAATCTGTTCAGGACCCGCAGGCGCACGAAAAAGAGTATACATAAAAAGAAGGAAAATCAGCGCCATCACGTACCATATACGCTTATCCGGAGGCTGCCAGGATTGCTCAAGAGGAATGTAATCTCCCTTTTCCGATTGTTTTTTTTCATCTTGTTTCTCGTTCATCAACCCCCCATTTATCCTTAGGCCTTATCCGTGTACCTGCTCTGTGGACCGGTCAAAATGCACGATGGCAATTCAATCCCGGAAACCTGTTTATTTAAATAAATATAAACCCTGTATTTCAAGTCTACAAACAAAGTTACCCGAACCGGTTAATGGTTGATGTGTCGCTAAAAGGACAAAAAACAGGCTTGATTAAAAAGCCGGATCTCTGCTAATGTTTTTTAGAATAATTCAAAATTGTGTCGTAAAACTAATTTCTATCTTTATTTGCAACATTTCATGAAAAAACCAGGCTGCCCGATTCCATCAACCGCTAAGAAGCAGAAGAGAAATGAGATTTAATATTGAAAGAATGGATGACATCACCATTATCGAAATCCCCCTGGATTCGATTGATGCCGGCAATGTAATGGAATTCAAATCCGATATCGCCCCGATTCTCGACAAGTGTGATTTTGTGATATTCAATATGAGCCGGGTAGCATTTGTGGACAGTTCCGGAATCGGAGCCATTTTATCCTGCCTCCGCAAACTTCACCATCAGGGTGGCGGACTGAACATGTATGATGTCAAAGAGCAGGTTCTGCAACTATTCAAACTGGTCCGCATTGACAGAATCATCGATATTCATCCCACCCGAAACGATGCGATCGAAGCTTTCCAGGGCAATTCATCCGATTGATAATAAAATGCTGAAACCTTACACGTTACGTGAAACACCGACCGAAGCACCAACTGGTAAAATCTCCGGTCAAACGACGGTGCTCTACCTGCCTTTTCTGCGCATGCCGAATCACCCGGAAGAAATGATAGACCGTCTTTCCCTTGCATCCGGGATACATCAGGGTGATATGCGCTACAAAATCGTCGGCAGTGGCATCAACCGCCTGACCCCCGTCCTGCCCCCGGAAAAGCAAAGGGATTTCGTGGCGGAAATGCAGACCATGGGCATCCCTGCCGTAATTGTTGCTGAACAAATGATTAAAAGACGCATAAAATTACCGATCGCCTGCAGCGTTGAGATCACGGATTCCGATTTGTGCTTTTTCGACAGGAACAAAAACCCCGTGTTTCGAATAGACAAGGAGACGGACCTGCTGATAATCGCGGCCGAATTGACCGGAAAAAGATCCCGCAAATCGCTTATCCCCCCGGATCTGGCCCAACAATTCACCGGCCCGTCATTTACCGATGCACTCAGAAAAATATCACTCAATAGTCCTGCCGCCATTTTCTACCGCGTTGGAGACGGTGAAACCGTGGACGGCGTTTTGATGGATCATTCCTCCTTCCATTATAGAAGCATGAATGAATACATGCAGATGAGTGCGGCGGCAAATTTTCGAACCCTGATTGAAAAAGCGATAAATTATTCCAAAACATGTATTACCGATAACGGGTTTTCCTCAACCACACTCGCCCGGATCTCCCATGATGAAAACAGCAGTAAACGCGATATTCTGACCAGTCTCGGGCGGTACTCCGGCTACATGCTCGCCGCCGCAGAATCCGGACTTATCACCCCGGAAAGTAAAATGGCGGCTGATTATTCATATACCCCTCCGCACCCGGATAATGATGCAGACACCTACGACGACGACAGAAACACAGCAGGGGAACCCGTTCCCCCCGGGCAGGCAAACCGGCTCAACCCCCCTCCCCCCCTCCAACACTCAGGTATTATTGCAAGACTCTTTGCCACGCCATATGAATTTCTGTATGCGGTTTTTTTCCTGCTGATTCCATTTTTCTCCATATATTTGCAAACGTGGGATCTCAACCACCCGGTATTCTGGAAAACGCTAACGACTGTCAGTCTGTTGGGTGCGGGGCTTGTAATGTTTCCTTACGGACTGCTGATACTGACGTACAAAAGGATGGTTGAAAATACCCCCACCTCCAAAGTCCGATCGATGGCCATGGGGATGGTGGAGGTCTCGGGGCAGGCCCGACAGTACTACGACCTGAAAACCTCACACAGCGGCACGCAGTGCGTATATTTCCGGTGCCGGTATTTTCGTCGGAAAGGTGCCCGTTTTACAGGCAGGGCCGCATTTTTGAGATACATGGCGCGTGATTCCGAAAGATGGGTCCTGGAGCGGGAAATCTCCTCCGGCCGGCTTCCCTTTTACATAGAAGATGAAACCGGTCGCGTCCTTGTACGACCCAGCGGGGCGCTTTTCCTTATCTCCAAGTGTATCCAGCAGTTTTCCGGCCCCTTCGGCATGTGGATGTCATCCAGCATCCAACGCTCCGACTCAAAAATTCATGAGGATCTCATCGCCGAAGGTGCACGGGTTTACGTGCTGGGAAAGGCCCGCCCGGAAAAAGTCGGCCCCGCCATTTCCGAAAAAATCAGCAAAGCATTACAGGCTTTAAAAAAAGATAAAAAAAGTCTGATGAAATATGATACAAACAACGACGGCCGGGTGGACCTGGATGAGTGGGAAACAGCGCGAAAGGATACCGAAAACCGTGTATATGCCGAAATGCTGGCCAACGGCGGCCTGCAAGAGCAGATTGTGATCGGCAAGCCCGGGTACGGGATGCTCCCTCTCATCATCGCGGATTCTGAAGAAGGGATTATCCGCAAGCTGGGGTTCAGGGTCTGGACCTTTCTTGCCGGCGGTATGCTCATGATCGTAACCGCTGTTCACCTACTGACACAGCGCGTGTAAGAATATTTCATCACGCATTACTGACAGTTGTTAATGCTGTTGTTAAAAGTCATCACGACTCATTATTTTTCATTGCCAATCTCGAAAGGAAATTTCCATGACGATCGTTATTCTTTTGATACTCCTCGGAATCTTAATCGCATCGGTCGTATATACCATTATCATCTACAACGGCCTGATCAATCTCAAGCACAATATCGAGCAAACATGGAGCAACATCGACGTGCTGCTGAAACAACGCTATGATGAATTGCCCAAGCTGGTCAGTATCTGCCAGGGGTATATGAAACACGAACAGACCGTTCTGGAGAACGTCACCCGGGCGCGCGCGCAACTCGACAATGCCGGCTCCGGCGGAGAAGTTCTCAACGCCAATAATGCCATTACTTCGGCGCTTCGCTCATTGTTCGCGGTAGTGGAAAATTATCCCGATCTCAAGGCGGACAGAGCATTCAGGCAGCTCCAGTCCAGGATTTCCCAACTCGAAGATCAGATCGCCGATCGGCGTGAACTCTACAACTCAAGCGTCAATATTTTCAATATCCGCATAGAGCAATTTCCGGACATCTTTGTGGCAAACATAATGAAGCTTCTGCCAAGACCGCTCTGGCAGATCGAGCCGGGGCACAGGGAAGATGTGGCAATCCGTTTCAGCCACGCCTGAGGGACGTTGCTTTGAACAAGATTGCCGACACATACAGAATCAAAATATAGTATGAATCAAGGTCATATATTTCTAACTATTTATGATGGAATCTGAAAAGCGTTTTTAAGGAGTAACACATGACTGACAATAGCAGGGCGGGATATTCGACCCGGGCAGTCCACGCAGGAGAGGTCCGATTTAATGAATATGGCAGTATAACCACCCCGATCGTACAGACATCGACCTTTATTTTTAAAAATGTGGATGAAATCCGAAAACTTGTCGACGGCGACATGGAACGTTTCGAGTATGGCCGCTATGGACATCCCACGCAATTGGCCGCAGAAAGAAAACTGGCCGCACTTGAAGAGGCCGAAGATGCAGTCCTTTTTTCATCCGGCATGAGCGCCATCACCACCAGCCTTCTGTTTCTGTTAAAAGCCGGTGATCACCTGATAATAACCGATGATGCGTACAAACGCACCCTTGATTTCTGCAAAACCTATCTTGAACGATACGACATCGAGTGCAGCGTCGTTAAAATGTGTGACTACGAGGCAATGGAACAAGCCATCAAGCCAAATACCCGTGTATTTTTTTCAGAATCACCCACCAACCCGTACCTGAACATTATGGATCTCGAGCGGTTGACGAACATATTTAAAAGCCGCGATATCCTGGTTATATCGGACTCCACGTTTGCCACGCCCTACAATCAGCACCCCTTGAAGTACGGCGTCGACCTGGTCATCCACAGCGCTACCAAATACCTGGCAGGACACAACGACATTCTTTCCGGGGTGGTACTCGGCGCCAAAAAACTGACCGACCCGATCCGGGAATTTCTGAAAATCACCGGCGGTGTCATCGACCCCAACTCGTCTTACCTGCTCATTCGGGGGCTCAAAACCTTTGCACTGCGGATGGAAAAGCTCAATTCCAATGCCCAGGTGGTCGCGGAACACCTGGAACGACATCCAAGAATAAAACGGGTCTATTATCCCGGTCTCCCGAGTCATCCCCATCACGAGGTGGCAAAGCGACAAATGCGGGGTTTTGGTTCGGTGGTCACTTTCGAAGTAAAAGACGACACCGAATATGCCCTTGCGTTCTTGAGCAGCCTTGAAATTTTAAATATCGGCCCCAGTCTTGGGGGGGTGGAATCGCTGATAACCCATCCGGCCACCATAAGCTATTACATGCACACGCCGGAAGAAAAACTGGCACTTGGCATCAAAGACGGGTTGATTCGCCTTGCAGTCGGTCTTGAAGATACCGAAGATATCATCAACGATATCGACCAGGCCCTTAAAAAAGCCGATGCAGCCTGAACCGGGGCGCGGTGATCCATATCCGGCATTCTTTTTATTGTCACGGATTCTTTTAACACTGCAATGATCATTATCACGCTTGACAGACCGATGTTCAAATGCTAAGAGTACGCTTGTTTTAAAATAAAGTTGTCAATCGGGGCGTAGCGCAGCCTGGTAGCGCACTTGCATGGGGTGCAAGGAGTCGGAGGTTCAAATCCTCTCGCCCCGACCAATAAAATTAAGGGTTATGGATTTTTCCATAACCCTTTTTTTATTATATTCCACCAGGGTGCCGTTTAAGGGATCATTATGGACAATCGTTGATAGCACCAACTATGGT
>SLIE01000259.1 GCA_007135795.1 Desulfobacterales bacterium | reverse complement strand
GATGCCGGTGATCCTGGAGACTTCAGAGGGCGTATACTTCCCGGCAAGAGACTTGAACCCCATGTGGATGTTCCCGTCATCATCGGTCCAGTCCTCGAATCCAAATGAATAATTCCGGATAAAACTTCTGTTGTACAGATTGTCCCGGATGATTACGTGGGCAAGTCCCAGTGCCAATGCGCCTTCGGTTCCTGGTTTGGCGGGCAGCCACTGGTTTGCACGCGCTGCGGTGTGTGACAGGCGATGTTCAACCTGTACGAGTGTGTGATCTTCACCGAAGCGACTGTAGACCTTGAATTGATACCCGGGTGATCCGTTACTGTCAAAGAGTCCGGTGCCGAAGCTCAGGATGAATTTTGAATTCTCAAGGTCAAAACCGATGTTTTTGTTTTCTTGCCCCTGGGCAAGGTAGGCACTCAGTTCGTGGGCATCCCTTCCCGATGGTGTACGTATAAAATTGGGGGAACCGTAAGACTCGAGAAGACGTTTGAACAGATGGGCCAGTGTTCCCTTGTCTGAACCTGAAATACAGGCAAGCGTTTGAGGCTTGCCATTTTTTCGCAGCGCTTCGAGTTTGCTTGTTACTTCGGCGATGGCGTCTTCCCAGGAGATGGCTTCGAATTGACCGGAACCGCGTTCGCCGGTTCTGCGCATGGGAGATCTTACTCTGGAGGGCCCGTACAAATATTGTAACGCGGAATATCCAAGGGGGCAGAGACTCCCCTCATTGATGGGGTAATCTGTTTTACCCTCTATCTTCACGGCGCGGTCCTTGACCATTCTGACTTTGATGCCGCATCCACCGGGGCACATTGTACATACAGAGTTTCTATATGTGACCGGGCCATTTTCAGGAACCGGCGTCCATGGCCAGTTTTGAGTCCAGATTGCAAGGTCGTCAGTAACTTTCCAGGGCACGGGTGACAGGAGATGACCGACAGCCAACCCCCCGGCAAGTGACAAAAAACATCTGCGATCAATTTTCATGGATTTACCCCTTTTTATATAGCGAAGCACAAATTTTCATTGGCAGAATCAATGTTTGATTTATTTGTGGCACTGAAAGCAGCTGCCCTTGCTGTCGATCTCTTCCACGTGGCAGTTAACGCAATCCATCATTTTCATGCGCGGCGCGTATTTGGGTTCGCCCAGGCGGGACATGTTCCACCCCCATATGTCACGGCTGTAACCGGTAAGGCGATTTTCCTGGTATGGGCGGAGGCTTTCGGATTCCCCGATATCGCCATGGCAGGTTGCGCAGTCCATGTCTGCACCTATCACGTGGGGCGCATGTGAGAAATAAACATTGTCGGGTTGTTTCGCATAGATATTCCAAGGGACTTCCTTGTCCTGAAGAACATATTCTTCTACAAATTTTTCTTCATTCGGGTCAGTACCCATTACGAACATGTGACAGTCGCGGCATTCCTCCAGGGTGGGGGAGCCTGAAAATGATCCGTCTTCCCGGAAATAATGGCAACTGTTGCAGCCGTCGAACACCACGCCCATGTGCAGGTCGTGGTTGAAATCAATGGGATGAGGGACTTCCTTGTAAAGCATATTCGGGAATCCAACCCAACCACCGAAAAGACTGAAGCCGAAACCAATGACAAAGAATGCAAGTATTACCCAGCCGGTAGCGCCTTTCTTTTTGGCGGACGCGTTCGACGGGTCATTGCTGTTGTTTTCTGTTTGTGTGCTCATGGGTACTCCGTCACAATCTGTTGTGGTTTATCGTTTGCTTCCGCATACTTCAACATTCGAGCGTGATAGCATCGTATTGGAATTAAGGTAGTATTCTCGGGGTAGGAACACTTTAGGCAGGATGCACCATTGCGAATCAACCGCCTTGAGTTCACTTTTCCAGTATTTTTCTTTTACCTTTATCAATCGATAAAAGAAAAATTCATATCCGGTTTAGAAAAAATTGTCAATAAAAATATGGCTGGTGTTCGGAAAATTACTGCTTGCAAGGCACTATAGATGTGGGGCAAGAGAGGCGCAACGGGCATCGCGGTTAGCGTTGAATACAAAAACAGGCAGCGGTACAAGTATACTACAAGCATATCAAAAACATATATCAGGTCTTGCCTGACGTTGCCTAGCTGGATCCGTACTGTTGGGTCTGAGCGGGTAGGTGGGTGCTGCGCGATAGCGAAGCCCAACACCCACCCGCATCCAAACTGTATTTACAAAGCGCAATTCTGATGAATTCGTAAAAGTCACAAAATTTGTAAAGATGACTAAATTATAAAAGTTATTACCTTAAATAGTTAGTGCCCGAACGAAAACCAGGATTTTTCGTCAAGGTCAAGGACGGCGAAAATTTTAACCGCAGGAATACTGGGCGTATTTTGAGGATTAAAATTTGAACCGGACGCAGAGATTGGCGAAAAAGACGGTTTTCGTTCAGACACTAGTTATAAATAGCTGTGCAGGCCCGGTAGCAAATTGACACCGAAATACGTGAACATTACCGCGGCAAAGCCAAGAATCGAAAGATACGCAAGCCGTTTGCCCTCCCATCCGCGCATCAGGCGGGCATGGAGGAGGGTAGCGTAGACAAGCCATGTTATCAGGGACCATGTTTCCTTGGGGTCCCATCCCCAATATCGTCCCCATGCCTGTTCCGCCCAGACCGCACCTGTGATGAGGCCCAGCGTAATAAAAAGGAAACCGAACATGACAAGTTGGTAGGTGAGTTCGTCAAGCGTCTTGAAACCGGGGATACGGCCAAGAATTCCTTCGTTTGTATTTTTTCCTGCTGATTTCAGCAAATAGAGCAGGCTGACGCAAAATGCCAGTGTGAGTGCGGCATAACCGAAAAAATATGTCATGACATGAACAATGAGCCAATTGCTTTTCAATGCCGGCATCAATGGCTGGATCTGATCACCGACTGAGGGGAGTGATGCATATGCAAGTGTCAGGAAAGCCGCGAGGCCGGCAAAGATGCCCACAACCCGTACTTTATACCGAAATTCAATAAAGAGGTAAATAACACCGATAGTCAGCGAGAAAAAGATCAGTGATTCATACAGACTGGCCAAGGGGACGTGGCCGTATCCGATCCAGTATGTTTCCATCCATCGGAGAAAAAAGGCGGAACCACTGCCGATGGTGGCAATGATCATGGTAATCGTGCCAAGTGTGTTTGCTTTGTTTGACTTGGAAATCCAGCCGATTATGTAAAATAGGGATGAAAGGCCGAAAATAAAAGTAACATACGATATGATTGAAGTGCTTTCTATCATCGGATATGTCCTTGAGTATTTGGATTTTGTTTAATTAAGTGATCTACTTTTTGTGCAACCCGCTTTACCGCCATGTTGGCGCCAGACCGTTTGTTGGGGGAGATGCCGGAAACGAAAATTGTGGTTTCAGTATCAGAAGTGCGACGCGCTTCAATACAAATCTGCCTGTGCGACATATAAAAGGTCATGAGAAATCCAAGGAGCATGATGATAAAACTGACGTAGACAATCGGAATCCCGGGGTCTCGTGATATTTGCAGGCCGGTAAAATAATTATAATCGATATTTTTAATGCTGAAGGTAAACTCACCACCCCGCATCCTGTCGAAATTCGCGTGCTGAAGCGGCAGTACGATAGGCCTGGGACTTCCTGATTCAGGTACCAGCATGGAGAGATACGTGGGGCCGAGGTTGCGTCCGCGAAAGTTGAAATTGCCGACGTAATCTTCGATGCTTATGGTTCCTTTTCCTCCCGGGAGATCAATTTCGTCCCCAATGGAAGCACGTTTTTCGATTTGCAGACCCGAAGCGTTATCCGTCAGGACCAGGCTGAATGTGTCTCCCGGAATTTGTCCGTAAGTCGACTGGAAAATGCTGAAACCTTTATACCGGATAGGATCGTTGACAATCAGACTTCGTTCGACCGCCACGGTATCGTTTTCAATGACGGCCAACTCTGATCTGTACTCCTTTGCCCTTCCGGACGGATAATGCGAGACTGAAAAATCATCGCATCTCAATTCGAAGGGAAGTTGGACCCGCGTATTGGAGTGTCTCAGTGTCATAATGTTATCCGTACTTCCAACAGGGAGGTTCATGTGCCCCTCGTAGCCGAAAAGGGAACTTATCAGCACCCCGAGTACCAGCAAGAGAATGCTAAGGTGGACCACATAGGCACCAAGCCTTGTCCACCGACCTTTTTCACCGTAGATGAGATACCCGTCATCTGTTTCTTCGACCCGGCAGTGCCGGTAGTGCTTTTCCATAAAATGCGTCAGGGGTTTTTGCAGATCTTCAGACCCCTGGGTGGTGCTCAATGACCTGCGCCAGTTGCTTTTCTGAAAGCGACCGGCTTTGTATATCGGCTTATTGGGAAAAATAATCTTCCATGTTGCGCTCAATCGGTCAATGGAGCAGACAATAATATTGACGATGAGAAGCGCAAGGAGCAGTTGGAACCACCATGAACTGTACATATCGTAAAAATTCATTGCTTCAAAGAAACCGTGCCAGGACTCTCCATATTGTTGGATATACTGTGCGGAGGACTTGTTCTGGGGGATAAGCGTTCCTATTATCGAGGTAAATGCCAGTGACAAGA
Source organism: Desulfobacterales bacterium (assembly GCA_007135795.1). Taxonomy (GTDB): domain Bacteria; phylum Desulfobacterota; class Desulfobacteria; order Desulfobacterales; family Desulfosalsimonadaceae; genus B1SED10-16. The sequence goes on along the minus strand of SLIE01000259.1, from coordinate 811 downwards.
GGACAATTACCGATAATTTTACCGAAGCAAAAAAATTCCATATCCGATCGGTCAGGTCGACGGATTTAATCGTGTCATTCATTGTTTATCCTTAAATATACAGTATGTAGATTCTTCATAAGAAAGCATTTGGCGTATTGATAATTTAACCCATTGTATTCTTTTTTGAAAGGAACCACCCCAATCGGCAGTCCAGCTTTTGCCGACTGGAGAGACACCGCTGATTCATTTAATATATTTAAAATTAAAAAGGGTTGTTACTATTTGCGTTACATGATGTCGACAAGTCGGAACCTATATAACAGAACTTTTATATTCAGACAACAGGCGTAAAAAAAATTTTCGAGCAGGTGCCCGGTATTAATTATCCCCCGATATCTCCGGAAAGGTGTCCGATGGTTCGCCAGTCAAGGTTGAGTAATTCTGCAGCCGTTCTGTCCGTTGCCACCGGATCAAATCCGGCAACCAGCCTTTTTACCGGTGGATTGCATACAGGCCCTCCAAGATGAGATTGTGCCATGCCGACCGAAGCGTCCAGAACTGTCAAGTCCGGGGTTCTGTACCGGTTGAGGTCAACAATAGCCTGGTGAATGTCGATATGAAACTCAGCCTTATTCCAAATTCCCCCGTTACCGGCATAGTGCTTTGGCGGCGCAAGCCCGATCATGTTTTTCAGCGTTCCAGTGAAGGTGGACAGCAGGTGTGCCTTTAATACCGGGACCGAAATAATAAAGTGGTTCATGGCAATGACCGGCATGAAAAACTCCGGAAATCTTGGACATTCAGAATTGTCAAGGCGCATCAATGGTTC
>SLIE01000273.1 GCA_007135795.1 Desulfobacterales bacterium | reverse complement strand
CCGCAACGATTCTCTTGTAGGACTCACCATTGATCATGATCTGCCATTTACCGGTGCGAACCGGCTTGGCGCCGCCCTTCAGGGTGCCGCGCTTGACACCTTTTTTACCGTCAAGGTTCTTGTTGTCGTCGGTTTTCTTCCAGATCGGCAGGCCCCACTCCTCGAACAGGTGAACGGAGTCGTCAACGTGACACCCGAGGTCGAAAATAAGGTCTTCGCGAACAATACCCATAAGGTCGTTTCTGACCATGCGGACATAGTCGTCCGGGGTGTTTTCGCCAACATAGGTGTTAATGGCGGAGAGACCCTGGGCTACAGCGCCGCTTCTTTCCATTGCGGCCTTGTCGACCAGCAGTACGCTCTGGTCGTCGCCAAGCCATTTTTTGACTTCAAACGCGGTACCACAAGCAGCCATGCCGCCGCCAACGATGAGAATGTCAACTTCTTTTTCTACAACTTCAGGGTCTCTTACAGCCTTGAGTTCACCCTGTGGTTTGTTCGGTAATGCCATAATATATCCTCCTTAAAATGTCGAAACATTCCAATTGAACGGCCATACAGTTCAGATATCCGGTCAGATATCCAACCTCGGGTATCCGATCCGATACGGCAGCCTACACGGTTGCCTGCGGTCTCGGGATCTGGTATCCTTCAGCTTCCTCGGTCGAAAGCAGTTGACTCTCGAGATCCTTGCCCTTCAAACTATCATATGCATTTGCTTCGCCTTCAGGAGTGGTCCGGATGGGGAACTTGAAGCGCTTGACTACGCCGTTTCTGAACTTGCAGGTCCACATGACGTCCTCGGTTCCCATCATCGGGTAGATGCTGCTCCCCAGGGGAACAAAGTCGGCGTAGCCGCGAACTTCGATTGCCTGGGTCGGGCAGATCTTTACACAGGAAAAGCATTCCCAGCACTGATCCGGTTCCTGGTTGTATGCTTTCATTGCATTCGGCTCCAGAACCATCAGATCGTTGGGGCAGATGTACATACAGGCCGTTTTTTCTCCGCCCTTGCAGCCATCACATTTTTCAGTAATTACGAAACTTGGCATTATTAACCTCCTGAGTTACTCATTTTTAGTGAAATTCCATAGACTTCCACTACTTGAACCAATACGAAATGTACGCGTTAAAAACTCGTGCACCTCCTTTCTCACAATTTACAAAACAATAAATAGAAAATTTTCTCATTATTACCAGTTATTATTTATATGCGGCATTTGTTTCGAAACCGCGACTTTATTATGATAAAGTTATTCGAAATCTTATAAATTTAAAGGAGATACATATCTATAGATCCACAAATCGCATTCCGGGACAGGTCGCCGGAAAAGATGGATCGGAAAAAAGCTAAAGACCTAAAACCAAAGTAGATGATTTATCACCCACTTTGTTTCTTGTCAAGACATTTCTCTTTGCTGCATTCTATGGAAAATACAAAGACTTACAAAGACGAGATCACATTCAACATATTGGTATCGTTCCGGTACATACCACTATATACACCATCGACAAAGTCGTATTTGGCGAAAAGTGTTTCAATTGAAAGAGTTGAAACGGATTCTGACAATTTATCCAGACTTTTCACCACTATAGATACGTAAAACACGCCCCGATACATTCGTCAACACTTCATAGTTAATCGTAGACATTTGTTCGGCAAGCCGATCCACAGAAAGCGCCCCTGTTCCCGGTTTACCGAAAATCGTCACTTCATCGCCCACGGCAACCCCGGGTATGTGTCCCACGTCTATCATTGTAGTATCCATGCAAACGCGTCCCATTACCGGTGCGAGCCTGTTCCGGACCATCATTTTCCCCCTGGAGGACAATAGTCTTGAAAACCCGTCCGCATACCCGATCGCAACGCTTGCAATTATTGTCTTACCTTCTGCTTGCGCGGTTGAACCGTAGCTGACCGAAAAACCCGCCCCCACCTTTTTCAAGTAAACAATACGCGATTTCAGTGTCATTGCAGGTATCAGTTCGACAGATGCGCGGTTCACGTCTTTTGATGGATAATGTCCGTAAATGGAGATACCGGCCCGCACCATGTCCATGTGGGATTCCGGCAGGTCGATCAGCGCGGCAGAATTTGCCGCATGCCGAATCCCGTAACCAACCCCTTGTTTTTCAAGGCGCCTGATCATATCGTGAAACAAACCCAGCTGCCGCACGGTATTCGTTTTATCAATCTCATCCGCCGTGGCGAAATGAGTATAAATACCGTCGCATATCAGCCCCTCGAGCTTCGTAACAGCGATGACTTCGGCAACAGCATTTTCAAACCCGCATGTTCGCTTTAGCACACCTGGGCCACCGTCCGCCGGAATCCCCAGTCGTCCCATCCCGGTGTCAATTTTCACGTGGACCTTTATTCTGCGACCGGCCGCAACCGCCCTTACGGATAGTTCAGCGGCATCCTGATACGAAAAAATACTCTGGGTGAGACCGTATGCCATCAATTTAGCGGCGTGTTGACAAGGTGTGTGCCCAAAAACCAGAATAGGGGTCTCGATTCCCGCGTGACGCAACTCAACGGCTTCTCCAAGTCTTGCAACACCCAGCATATCCGCACCGGCGTCAGTTGCACAACGGGCGATTTCAACGGCGCCATGACCATAAGCATCTGCTTTTACAACGGCCATGAAACGGGTCCCATTTTTCAGCAGGCGTTTGAGTCGCTTGATGTTATTTTTTATAACATTCAAATCGATCTCGGCCCACGCATCACAAGGAATCAACGCTTATCTCCATTTTTATCTATCCATACTATAAGATTTACTTAATATAAACGATTTCCCTCCGTTTGCGGCATTTTTTTATACCAGGGGGCTTAAAGAAATCTATAATGGCAACGCCTGGCAAAAGCTGAAATCATTTTTGGAAGTTTTAGTTTAGCTGTTTTTGGATATTTTGGACTTCCAGGGCACTCACTCGCAGAGGCACCCCTTGGGTGTGCTTGTTTTGGAAGCCCGGGGCCTGCAATATTTGGCGTCAGGGAAACCTGATGTTTATTAATTGATATATAGTTATTTAAAAGGAGACCAGGATATGAAAGAAAACGTTGGACGAATTGATCAGGTTTTTCGAAGTGTTATCGGTCCTTCGCTCTTTTTTGCCGGGTATTGCAGCATGGCAAAGAAAAACAGGCAAAAATTACCTCTTGCCGCCATGATCAGCGGCGCGTTGATTATCGAGTCTGCGATTACGCGAACCTGTCCGCTCAATGCATTGCTTGGAATCGACACTACCAGGCGCAAATGCCCTTAACAGACGGTTTTGACGGGCATCGAAAATGTAAACTCACTACGCTATATGACTTGGCCAAAATCTTAAACGCTTTGGTTTCTGTCGAGGCTCCGGTATTGAATCGCTTCAAGCACATGACAGGGGATGATATCCGGCATTGTCGCCAGATCCGCGATCGTTCTCGCAATTTTAAGAACCCGGTGGCAGGCCCTGGCGGATAAACCCAGGCGATCTACCGCGCCCTCCAGTATTTGCGACGACTCGTCGTCAATGGCACAATACTTTCGTATATGGCGGCTTCCCATCTGGGCGTTTGTGTGAATCTTCAAGCGGGAAAAGCGTTTTGACTGGATATTCCGGGCTTTTGTGACCCTCTTTCGAATTTCCACGGAAGATTCCCCCTGCTCCGGGCCGGACATTTCCCTATAGGTGACATTCGGGACCTCGACATGCAGATCGATACGATCCATCAAAGGGCCGGACATACGATTCCGGTATTTTTGAACCTGGCCGGGGGTGCACCGGCAGGGATGTTTTTCATCGGTCAGATAGCCGCACGGACACGGATTCAACGCGGCGATAAGACTGAACCCGGCGGGGTAAGTAACGCTCATGGCGGCACGGGATATTGTGACCTCACGATCTTCAAGCGGCTGGCGAAGCACTTCCAGAACGCTTTTTTTAAACTCCGGCAATTCATCCAGAAACAAAACACCATTGTGCGCCAGGCTGACCTCACCAGGGCGGGGATTGCCGCCGCCGCCGATAAGACCGGCATTGGAAATAGTGTGGTGGGGTGCGCGAAACGGTCTCTGCATGACCAAGGCTTCGCCTTTGGGTAACAGACCGGCGACTGAGTAAATCTTTGTGGTTTCCAGTGCCTCGTCAAATTCAAATGGGGGTATGATGCCGGGAAAACGCCTTGCCAACATGGTTTTCCCGGATCCTGGCGGCCCGATCATCAAGAGATTGTGTGCGCCTGCGGCTGCAATTTCCATGGCCCGCTTGACATGGCCCTGGCCGTACACTTCCGAGAAATCAAGTTCCGGTGCTATTTCAGGGTCGAATTGGCCGGCCGGAGAAGGTTTTTCCGCGTCGATGATTTTTTCCCCCCGCAAAAACGCAACCGCCCCGGCCAGGGTCGAAACCGGGTAAACATCGAGCCCTTCGACCACAGCCGCTTCAAGGCGGTTTTCAAAGGGAATCATGATCCCCGCAAACCCCGCTGCTTTTGCCGCAATCGCCATGGACAAAGAACCCGTGACCGGCTTGACCCGGCCGTCAAGGGCCAGTTCTCCCAATATGATATACCGGCAATATGCATCTTCCGGAAAAATGCCCGCGGCCGCCAGTATCCCCAATGCTATGGGGAGATCAAAGCCTGTTCCAACTTTCCTGATATGCGCAGGAGCCAGGTTTACCGTGATGCGATCATCCGGGAAAGCATACCCGCAGTTGACGATTGCCGCTTTTACCCGGTCCTTGCTCTCCCTGACGGATGCTTCGGGGAGACCGACCGTGGTAAATGCAGGGAGCCCGTGAGCAATATCCACCTCGACCTCCATCAAAAGTCCATCTATTCCTATAACCGCTCCGGTAAAGACTTTTGACAGCAATTTTCTAATCCGAATCAAGGGTTAAAATAAGAAAAAAAAGTAAAAATCAATTAATAAAAATACGTAAATTATTATCAATGATTCTACAATTATGGTCACTGTAACAAAACTTCATTCGTAAAACAATTAAAAAAAGAGACTTGCGGCGACCCAACAGGCCTGTCTTGCCAAGTGATGGGAACAACTTTTACCTTTGCATTCACTTTGACATGCTCCAGCGCATGTGCCATATTATCGGTATAATAGCTTACAATGACAGGTCGCTTGGACGCGGGACTAACTTGAACGCACCCTGTGATAAAAGGCAGGGCTACCAGAGGTCTCTACTCAATTAACGGCTAGAGTTATAAGCACCCCCCTGCAATTGTTGCTTCGGTTAAACAGCCGGTGCCGCCTGGGATCATCTGAGATCAAAGGACAATTTCCCCCGGGCGGTGCCGGGTATTGCCCTGGCAACTGCATGAGAACGCTTATATCTCTATGGCTTGCTCCGATGCGCCCTGTGATAAACGACAAGGGCCACAGGTCGCT
>SLIE01000236.1 GCA_007135795.1 Desulfobacterales bacterium | reverse complement strand
ATGAAGGGATGGATGAGAATTCTGAAAATGAATGGGTTGCCGGGAAAGCGGAACCCACTTTGGAAAACGAAAATCGGGATGCCGCCACAAACGATGACAAGACCCCTTCGCTTGACCAAAACACGTCGTTTCCGAATGAAAAGCTGTCGCTTGTGAATATCGCGGAAAAAAAGATTGTCTCTGCCATGGGTAAAAATCATGGAATCAAGGATGTTTACATTGATCCGAGACACGAGGGGCTGGTCTATCAGGTTGAAAAAGCAGGACAAGTCTTTGGGGCGGGGACATTGAATGTGGTATATATCAACCGGGCGCGAGAGCAGGCCCTGATAATTCCGGGAGAAGAAAACATTGTCGTCGTACTTGACAAAAATATCTCTCGTGAGAACCTGATTGCGGTATTTTCCTAAATTATGCCCGGAGGGTTTTTGTTTTATGCTTCGAAATGGTTAATACATTGTGGTAAAAACAGGAATACAGAAAATCCATGAAAGATATTTTTAAAGATCTTATCGAAACAGAAGGTGTTTGCGGGATAATTGTGTTGGATGCTGCAGGTGCTTTGATTACAAGCCGTTTTTCAGACCTGCATCTTAATCTGAAGGCCATGGTTGAAAGGTTTGGCTGGGAACCGCTTATTCTCGAATTGGATGAATTCATGGAGTCGGATTTCGTATTCGATAAAAAACGATTTTATATCCGGAAACTCAAGAATGCATATTTGCTTGTAATCATGGATGATATTGCGTCTATTTCAATGGTAAGACTGAATTGTGAAATATTGCTGCCTGAATTGGCGGCATTAAACAATACCGGCAGCCGCTTCGGCCGTATGTTAAAGAAAAAGATTTTCTGATATTTATCAATAATCCGAAGTTTTTGCTGCTTTTTTCAGTGCGCTTCATAAACCCGCCTTCAGGCTCAAGCATTACGTGTCCATGCGAAATCATATAGAAACAGATGTATTTTGAGAATTAAAATTGGCCCCGGCCTCGAATGCTGAGTTGATAATTAGCGAATAAAGGATCTCACAAATCATGGAAACCATATCCGATAAATCCGATATGAAGTCAAAAATTAAGGCAGCCGAAGCATATGAGTCTCACGGGCTGTTTGATGAGGCTGTTGCCCTTTATGAGACGATTCTTGCTGAGACACCTGACATGAACGAAAAAGATCGTGTTGTCATTGAATCAAAGATCAAGGCCCTGAGTAAGCAAATGGAAGATCTTGAACAGGAAATTGCACAGGATCTATCCGCAAAGGATGTTTCTCATTTGAAGACGGGACTTTCCATAGGTGAAAGTGCGCCTGAAACATATGACAGTGCGAATGCGTTTAAGGAACTTGGATTACATAAGGAAGCATTGGATGAATACCAGAAGCTATTTGGAATGGATTTCTCGGCGGATGACTTTTTACCCAATATCATGGAATCCCTGTTTGCTGCATTTTCTCCTGAAAAAGCGCTTGAGCGGGTTAATCGCATCATAAACGAATGCAAGCTCGATAAAAATGCACAGGCGGCCCTCCGATACCAGTTGGGTATTGCGCTTGAGCAACGAGATCACAAAGAGCTTGCGGCTAGCAGCTTTGAGACGGTTCAAAAAATTGATCCCGTATATCCGAAGATCCAGGAAAAGCTCAAGTCGATAGAACCCGGGAAAAGCTATGAGTCACGTTATGATTATCTGCTTAGAAATGAAATTGTAACGATTGATCAGCTTCAAAAAGCGCTGGCCATGTCTAAAAAGAGTAAAAACAGCGTGGAACATGTGCTTATGAGTCAGTTCCGAATATCCAAAGAAGAAATCGGAAAGTCATTAACTGCATATTATAATTGTCCTTTTAAAACGTTTAATCCTGAGATGGGCGTTCCCTATGAACTCCTCGCCAACCTGAAAAAGCCGTTTTTACTTCAGGATCTCTGGGTTCCCCTGCATTGGGAGATTGATTATATTGAAATTCTTCTTGATGACCCCCGGGATCTAAGAAAACTCGATCATGCAAAAGCCCTTTTTAATACCACTAAATTTACTTTTTCAGTCGGTATCAAGGAAGACATCGAAAGTATCATCAATCATTTTTTTGCCGGGAAAAAGAAAGAAGCAGGTCCCGTGTCCACGGTAACATCATTTGATGAACTTCCTGAGTTGGCTTTTGAAGAAGACGATGAAGACGACCATGAGGAATTGACAGACGCATATGACGAGTCTTCCAGTAAAGTGGTTCGACTGGTGGACCAGGTATTGATTTCCGCATACCGGAAGAATGCATCGGATATCCATATAGAACCGTGCGGGATCAGCAAGCGTACCAAGGTACGTCTGCGAATCGATGGCGTGTGTCAGGATTTCACGGAGGTCCCGAACGCTTTTGCCACGGCTATTTTATCCAGAATAAAAATTATGTCCAACCTTGATATTTCCGAAAAGCGGCTTCCCCAGGACGGTAAGATCAAGCTTAAACGAAAAGGGGTTCCCCCGTTTGAGTTGCGGGTCGCCACGATGCCTACTGCCGGCGGCTTTGAAGATGTTGTTATGCGTATACTGGCGGCATCCGGTGCCATGAAAATCGATGAAATGGGCCTGACAGAACGAAATTTAGGCGTGCTGAAGAGATCGATTGCCAAGCCATACGGACTTATACTGTGTGTCGGCCCGACTGGTTCCGGTAAAACAACCACCCTTCATTCTGCGCTGGGGGCGATCAATACGCCTGAGAGAAAAATCTGGACGGCTGAAGATCCCGTTGAAATAAGTCAACAAGGGCTTCGACAAGTAGAGGTCCACAATAAAATTGGATTTGATTTTGCCCGTATAATGCGTTCATTTTTACGCGCAGACCCGGATGTCATTATGGTCGGTGAAATGCGGGATTATGAAACCGCATCAATAGGTATTGAAGCGTCTCTAACAGGCCATCTTGTTTTTTCAACGCTTCACACAAACTCTGCACCGGAAACGGTTACCCGGCTTTTGGATATGGGGCTCAATCCATTGAATTTCTCCGATGCATTTGTTTGCGTTCTGGCACAGCGGTTGCTTCGGCGGATTTGCAAAAACTGCAGAAAAGAATATAATCCGTCACAAGAAGAGTTTGATGATATTGTGGAAGCTTATCGTTCTGATGCATTCAAACTTTTGGGGATTGAATATTCGAGCGATCTGAAACTTTATGCACCGGTGGGGTGTGAGCATTGCAGTGGCACCGGATACAAGGGACGGCTTGGTATTCATGAAATGATGGAAGGAACTCCCGAGATTAAAAGGATGATTAAACAACAGGCCAGTGCGGAAGAGTTGTTCATCCAGGCAAGTGGCCAGGGCATGTCCACCCTGATGCAGGATGGCATTATGAAAGTCTTCCAGGGTGTGACCGACATGAGCGAGGTGCGCCGCGTCTGTATTTCTTAAATTGTCCCGCAATGTCATCACAGCAGGTGTTATCATAGCACGAAAGAAAAATGCGCCTGAGACTATCGGGCATCCACCCGATACGCAATTTCTCTGATCAAATAATTACGCTTGGATTCCGACAGATGCGTTTCTTCAAATTTATCAACAAATTACTGCCCTCAAGAATCTCTCGTAACGCAAAAGAGCCTGCTTCGAAGTTACCGGAGGATTTCAGCGAAGGCAGAGATCTTGATCAGAGAGGATTTTCCCGTCACTGGGTTTCTTTTCCTGTAATAATTTCCAGGGAAGATTTTACAGGCGCGGGAAACCAAGAAAAAACGATATTGAAGGACATATCCGGCGGTGGTGCTTTGTTTGAATCCGGAAATCCGGACAACTATTATCCGGGGCAACTGCTGAAAATCTCCATTATGTTAGACGGCAGCAATGATGTAAAAGCACGAATTCGCACGGAAGCAACTGTTATAAGAATTCATGATGTGAAGACCGTAGAGAACCGGGGGGGACAGCAAGCCGCAATAGCCGTTCAATTCGATCGTTCCTTCGAGTTTGAGCGGATTGATTACAATGATTTTGGATAAATTGAATGAAGTCGGGTTTAAAAAAAACCTATAATACCTTTTCAGGTAAAATTCTGGTGGCACTCGGGTTGATGGCGTTGCTGCCTTATTTGATTGTCATATACCTTTTTTTTTATGAACGTATTACCCCTTCAGAGATGGTTTACCTCTTCTCGTTTCTCGCATTATTTTCAATACTGACCGGCTTCCTGCTACTTCGCAGATCAGCCGACCAGATTTACAGGTTAAGCAAGGAGATCAGCAAACTCGAATCCGGTGAAAAGCAGGATCCCATAGATATTGAAGGCGATCTTGAACTTGCGGAGATAGCGAAACATTTCAATTCAATGTTAAAAAAATTAAATGAAATGAACCACAAGAATCAGGAGCAAGCCACCCAACTCATGGTTTATGCCCGGGATTTATCTTTGTCCTATCAGAGAACCCGGCAGGAAGAGGAACTTAGAAACCGGATCAGTCGCTATGTGGGTAATAACCTTGTCGAACGGTTAATTGAGTTGAAAGACGGTGTTTTTATAGAAACTGAACGAAAAAATGTGACGGTTCTGTTCGCTGATATTCGTTCGTTCACCGCGATGGCTGAACGGATGGAGGCCGAGGATGTTGTCTCCATGTTAAATGAGTATTTTTCGGTCATGGTGGACATTATTTTTAAAAATAGCGGTCTTTTGGATAAATTTGTGGGAGATCAGTTGATAGCCGTTTTCGGCCTGGTGGATATTTCGGGGAATCACCCGGAAAATGCCATACGCACAGCACTGGAAATGGAGGCAGCACTCCAGAAAATTCGAAAGGATAGAAAGAAACGCGGACAGGCAATTTTTGAAGTCGGTATCGGAATCAATACGGGTGCAGCGATTATCGGCAATATCGGATCTGAAAATCGGATGGACTATACCGTCATTGGTGATTGTGTCAATGTCGCGGCCAGGCTGGAACAGATGGCAAAAGGGGGCGAAATAATCATCGGCGAGCAGGCCTATCTCCAGAATACGGGTGGTTTTCATTTTGAAAGCCGCGGTGAGGTTTATGTGAAAAACAAGCTGGAACCCGTTATCTGCTATAATGTGCTCGGGTATGCAACAAAGAGTGAACCAGAAGTGCAGGAAGCCCACATTTGAAATAAGCCTTCCAGGTATTCTCAGCTCATTTGGTTATTTTCCTTAAGTATTGCTCCCTTTTTTCTCCGATTGTTTCATGCCGCGCACTTCCTGCTAATGCCATCGTGCTGCTGCGTTACTTTTTCCCAGATTGAACCGGACCATATTGGCCCCATTGGAATGGCCGTTGTATTCAATGATTGCTTTTCCCGTGACCATGCCTTCGTAATTAGTGCCCGAACGAAAACCAGGATTTTTCGTCAAGGTCAAGGACGGCGAAAATTTTAACCGCAGGAATACTGGACGT
>SLIE01000019.1 GCA_007135795.1 Desulfobacterales bacterium | reverse complement strand
TACGGTGCCCTGCTGGTTCTTGGCACCAATATCGGCACCATCGGCCTGCAAGCTGGTGTGGGCTATGTTAGAAGTGAAAATGACACATTTGATGAAGATGACGAAGCAATGGCTTACTATCTGCAAGCCAGAATTCCCGTCATTGGTTCTGCTACCATCACCCCCGAAATCGGCTACTATGATTTCAAGGATGACCAAAACGGAGATGATGCTGGCGACGACTTCTATGTCGGCTTGCAGTGGAGAGTGGACTTCTAAATCAGTCAATATGATGATTTAAATACATAAAAAAAGCCGGGGTTTCCCCCCGGCTTTTTTTATGGACAAACTGATGTTTTAATATTTAAAGCCGATTGTAAGTATTTCAACTTGGGTATACCCTCCGAATCGGCGAAATATAAGGCAAACCCTTAAAATTCACTCATTAAACACTCTCAATTCTTTCCTGTTGTTCCTGGCACTTGCGACACCGGACTGAAAACGGCTGCACTTCCAGCCGGGCCGGCCTAATCCATTTCCCGCAACTTGCGCAACGGCCGTAATTACCACTCTCCAGACGGTTGATTGCCGCTTCGATATTTTCAAGTTCCCTGGCCTTGATCTCCACCAGGCCCAGGAGTTTGCTTTCAAGCAGGTCCTCCAGGGCCCGATCCCCGTTTTCCCTTATGGTATCGAATAGCCCCTGGTGCCGGTCTCCGGCTTCATGCTTGATTTCATACATGATCTCGTTCCAGAGTATTTTTTTCCGCTCCAGCATTTTTTGCCGGATCGTATCGATTTCTTCCGGTGTCATCTGCCTTCGACTTTTCTTATGATCGGTCATCCGCAATCCCTCCTTCCACGTCAAACGATCTCGATGACGACAGTCAGCCTGTCAGGATAAATGCCTCGCCAGGGCTTTGCCATACTGTCCCCGGAAAAAAAGACACATCAGTTGACTGTAAAATAAGACTGTCCCGTCGACGGGTCAAGAAAGACCCCTCGGGAATCGGTTCAACGGAGGAAAGGCCAATACCGAAAAAGTAGTGTATCAATTTTGACGACTTCGTAAAAATTCACAAAATTGATAAAGATGGCTAAGTTAAAAAGCTCCATATACAAGGCGTAGTGATTTTTCATTTGCGATAACATACATATAGTATTCCAAGCGAATGTAAAATCGCTACAACGAAGTAGATGGGACTTTTAACGACGCCATCAATTCTTTCCGGCAACATCCTGTATGGGAAAGACCAGCACCTGGCTTAAAGGGTTTGAAAAGAATGTCGCCCCTTCCGACCGGATCAAGAGCGCGGCCAGCTCCAGGTTCCCGTCATTATTGAGATCCGCTAAGCACAGATCCCGGAAATGCCCGTCATACCCCCGGGTTTTCCACTCTTCCTGCAACCCGTGGCCATCCCAGGCAAGGCTCAGCACTTCCCCTTCCGTGTAAACGCGCATCCGCTTCAAATTAATAGGGCTCAGCCCCTTGTTGCGAAATGTGAATACCTGTGACGGGGCATCGGAGGGGTTGTGAACCAGGACCCGGCCGGACAGGAAATAACGCTCGGGATCCTGTCCTTTTCCTTTTCGCGGACCTTCCATGAACAAGGTGCTGCCGCCGTAATTCCGATTGGATTTCCATTTGCCATCTCCATTGGGCAGCAGTACATGCAGCTTGTCCCGGTTATCAAGGGAGACGATCGCCGCATCGGCATCCTGCCCCAGGATCCTTCCCCGGGCCATGCCCAGCAGGTTCAGATCGCGTCCCCCCGAACCACGCCCCTCACCCTCAACAAAGGACTCGCCCGGCACGTAATTGCCGTTTTCAAACTTCAGGTGCACGACCTCGGTCTTGAACGGGTCCGCCGTCTGGATATGATGCTGCCCCAGAAGGACCGGGCCGTTGTCCGGATCATGCATCACCCTGTAGAACCAGGGGCTTTGTTCCACTATCCGCCGGTACCGGCCATCCCGGTTTTCCAGTATAAAGGACCGCAGCATGTCACTTCTGTTGTTCCGGGCCGTGACAAAAATCTCCGCCTTGCCGTCACGGTTGATATCCCCCACATCCAGGGCAATGCAGGTCGTGTTCGCCGGCGCGTCTATTTTTTCCAACAGGTTAAAGCGGTTGCCGGTCAGGCTGTAGATATACACGGCACCCGCATCCACCAGCACGGTTTCGGTCTTGCCATCACCGGTAAGATCACCGGCTGCGATACCGGTAAAATTAAAATTCATCTCCGGCCCTGCCCATGCACCGGAAAGCTCCCTGCGAGCAGGCTCGGCCACATCAAACCCCGCGTGCGGCGTGGCCGGTTTTCCTTTGGGAGCCGGTCTTGCAGCATACGTGTCCGTTTTCCGACCCCCCTCTTCCAGGGCTTCGCGCATCTCTGCGGCCATGCTTTCCAGTCCGGGAATCAGTTCCCGGGTCTCCGCGCCTGAACGGGAGAACGTACCGAACACGTTTTCTCCCGAAACATCGAGCATCAGGGCGTCCATGCTCCAGGTCTCCTGCAGAACCGTCAGGGTGCCGTAAAGCACGAAATCAGCACCGGATTGTTTTCCGATCGCCAGCGCCCGGTCCTCCCCCAGGTCGGCGGGGTCGATCTCCAGGGCCTTTACTGCGGAAGCACTGACCATGCTGTACCCCCGGGTCCGGGCAAGCCTTGATGAGAACATGTCCGGCAGGGCTTTTTCCATATGCTGATGAGTTTCACTGCCGTATACGGAAAACGGAAGGACCGCAATACGCTTCTCCCCGGCAAAAAGATTGCCGGGGAGAGAAAAGACCACCAAAAGAGTAAAAATGGTGCAACATAACACTTTGTATCGTGATGAAAAAATAGGGTTGAGCATGGATTTTCTCCTGGGAATAATAATGGCGCAAAAGAAGGGTCAGATATTTCAAGAAAGCAGATGCATTATCAGCCGGAGATATCCACCCGAAAATGAATATCTCCGACATTTGATCAATTTCATGGGATCGCAAAATCACACCATTGAAAAAACCAAGTACGTGACCGCGATTTTAGTCCGTTAACAGTTTCCGCAAAAACGGTATCCGGACAACAGGGTTTTCCGCAAGACCATATTCCTTGACAGACCGATTAAAAGCCGGTTACATATCAATCCACATATCCGCCTCGTTACCGCAAGTGGTACACACGCCATGCCCTTTGACCTTCTTTTTTTCCGGGTCTTTGGCCACGGGTGCCGGTTCTTCCTCTTCAAGATGGCAGGTAATCAGCATCTCAGCTTCATTGCCGCATTTTTCACATTCACAAACTTGTTTGAATTTTTTCTCAACCATTGCTTTCTCCTTTATGATGAGGATTATTTGTGCCATAAAAACTATACCCGGTTAACAACAGGGTGTCAAAAACTATGAACGCAATATAAAAGGCAGAAAATGAAAAAAACCAAAATCATTGCCACGATTTCCGACAAAGCCTGCTCCGTGCCAATGCTCAAGGAAATGTACAAGGCGGGAATGAACGTGGTACGTCTGAATACGGCGCATCAGTCACTTTCCGATGCGTTGCCGGTTATTGAAAATGTACGGGCGGTTTCCGATCGGATCGCTATTATGATCGATACCAAGGGACCTGAAATCCGCACCATAGGGGTTACAAATCCTATGTCGGTGAAAACCGGGGATCTGCTGACCGTAAAAGGGAACTGCGATATTTATTCGGAAGGATGCGTTTATGCCAGCTACGACCGTTTCACGGATGATCTGTCCGTAGACGACAGGATATTGATCGATGACGGCCTTATCGAATTGCAGGTGCAGGAAAAAAAAGAAGGCGAACTTACCTGCGTAGTCAAAAACGATGGGATCATCATGGGGAGAAAAAGCATCAATGTCCCTGCCGTGAACATACGGCACCTGCCGTCATTGAGCGAAAAAGACAAGGAATTTATCGCTTTTGCCGCAGATCATGAGGTCGATTTCATTGCCCACTCATTTGTGCGCAGAAAAGAAGACGTGATGGCTGTCCAGGAGATCCTGGACCGGAAAAAAAGCCGCATCAAAATCATCGCCAAAATCGAAAACCGGGACGGAATCGATAATATCGACGAAATCCTGGATCATTCGTACGGCGCAATGATCGCCCGGGGAGACCTGGCCATTGAAATCCCGGCGGAGAAAATTCCCATTATACAGAAAAAAATAGTCAGAAAATGTATTGCCCGAAGAAAACCGGTCATCATTGCAACCCAGATGCTTCAATCGATGATCGTATCCCCCAGGCCGACCCGTGCCGAGGTATCCGATGTGGCCAATGCCTGCCTGGATGGCACGGATGTCATCATGCTCTCCGGTGAGACGGCCAATGGCAAATATCCGCTTGAATCTGTAAAAATGATGGCAACCATCGCCA
The DNA here is from genome assembly GCA_007135795.1 of Desulfobacterales bacterium. Classification (GTDB taxonomy): domain Bacteria; phylum Desulfobacterota; class Desulfobacteria; order Desulfobacterales; family Desulfosalsimonadaceae; genus B1SED10-16. Next base: position 1,048 of record SLIE01000019.1, on the reverse strand, counting down.
TGGAAGTGGAATCGAGCGGCAGCACGTTTATCGACACGGAGTATGAAATCCACAATACCGTTACCAGTTATCTCGCCAAATCCGCGGTTAAGGCATCCAGCCGCCTCAACACAAAAGGCCTGATTGCGGATACAATTTCGGGGCGGACGATTCTGAGCCTGGCGGCTTACCGGGGTGAAAATCCCATTTACGCCCAATGTTACGATAAGCGGGTCATGCGCGAGATGGCCCTCTCTTACGGCGTGCATGCCAATTACATGGTACCGGACCTGACCACCCACATGTTTCTCCAAAGCACGCTGACACGACTTCTGGAGGAAAAACGGTTTGACGAAGAGAGTCTTGTAACGGTGCTGGCCGGAAATTTCGGATCGGATTACGGTGCCTCTTACGTTGAGATCAGCACCGTGAAGAACCTTCTGAAACGTCGGTAGCGTGAGCGCTATACAATCGGGTTGGTCAAACTGGCGACGCCGTCGATGGAAACGGTAACAGAATCGCCCGGGGCAAGCCAACGGCCGTTTTCCATACCGCACCCCCCGGGCAGTGTTCCGGAACCAATGAATTCACCGGGATGGATCTGTTCTGACAAAGACGCATAGGAGATCGCCTTGCCAAGGCTGTGATACATCCCGGTTGTGGAAGTTTCGACGATCTGCTCCCCGTTTATCCAGACGCTCCCTTTCAATTCATTGATTTTAGGTATTATTTCGTCTGCGGTAACAAGCTCGCTGGAAATGGCGTTGATAAAATTTTTCGATTTGACTGGTCCGAAACCACTTCGCATTTCCGAAAGCTGCACATCACGGGCGGAAAAATCATTCAACACCACAAATCCGCCAATTGCCCTCAAGGCCTCCCGGGGTGTGGCATTTTTTAAAGGGTGGACAATTATGGCACCGAGTTCCAGTTCATAATCGAGCGCTTCGGAGTACGATGGAAACCCGATGGGATGATCGTCGGTTACAAAATTCAGATGATTGCCCATGTAATACATGGGATTTTTGTACCAGAACGGATTTGGTTTGAAAGCAGGGAACGGATGCCT
>SLIE01000201.1 GCA_007135795.1 Desulfobacterales bacterium | reverse complement strand
TTTTTCGCCAATCTCTGCGTCCGGCTCAAATTTTAATCCTCAAAATACGTCCAGTATTCCTGCGGTTAAAATTTTCACCGTCCTTGACCTTGACGAAAAATCCTGGTTTTCGTTCGGACACCAAATAGATTGCCCGAACAAATCCTCTTGCTTGCATTAAGACCTCAATTACGGTATTTTTTAAATCACGCGACGTTATTGATGCATTGCCGGCTTGAAAACATTACCGATAAAGGAGAAGCGGATGAATGACAAGTTCCTGCCTGTCGGGGTATTGCGAAAGTTATATTCAGACATGGCGCTGATTCGGCACTTTGAAGACAAACTGGTGCTGCTTGCCCAGGAAAAAAGCAGGGTGGTAGGGATGCAGATCCTTGCCAACGGCCAGGAAGCCGTTGCAGCCGGCGTTGTGAACGCCCTTGAGCCGGATGATGTAATCGTCAGCAATCATCGAAGCCATGGACACCTGCTGGCAAAAGGGGCAGACCCGCAAAAACTGATGGCGGAAATCATGTGCAAGGCAACCGGCGTCAACAAGGGGAAGGCCGGCACATTGCACCTGGCCGTACCCGAAATAAACGCCATTATGACATCGACCATTGTCGGTGCATCACCGCCGCTTGCAATGGGTGCGGCTTTCGCCCAACAATATTTGGATCGCTCCAACATCACCACGGTCTTTTTCGGCGACGGCGCGGCAGCTGAAGGGAGTGTCCACGAAGCGATGAACATGGCTTCCCTGTGGAAGCTCCCTGTTCTTTTTGTTTGCGAAAACAATTGCTGGGCAGGGGCCCAACACCTCCGGGAGCACTCTTGCGTGGAAAATATCGCAAGGCGGGCCGATGCCTATGACATGCCCGGAACAACCGTGGACGGGAACGACGTGTTAGCCGTTTATAACACTGCTTCCGATATGGCAGACCATTGCCGTAAAGGAAAAGGGCCGGCATTCCTGGAAACACGCACCTACCGGATGCGGGGTCATGGCGAGCACGACCCGTGCCATTACATGGATCCGGCGGAGCTTGAAAAATGGGGACTCCTCTGCCCCTTGAAAACATTCAGAAAATATCTGGAAGAACACCAGGTCCTTCCAACCGATCAAATTAACGATATCGATCGAAAAGCGGCATTGATAGTTGAAGAAGCAGTGATTTTTGGCGATGAAAGCCCCTTTCCGGCGGCAGCGGATGCGCTTAATGATCTCTGGATCGAAGAAGAAAACCGGCATTGATGGAAAAAAGATGCCTGATGTCTGAAATGTCGTGGAGGTTGCGGTTTTACTATTCCCATGGAGGTTGAAATGGTAATGATGTCATATGGGCAGGCGTTGCAAAGCGCGCTTGACATTGCCCTTGAAAAGGATGCGAATGTGTTTCTGGCAGGAGAAGGCGTGGGCACGTCGATCCACGTGGACCCGAACCTTCCGACCCACGGTTTGCTGGAGAAGTATGGGCCCGGGCGAATCAAGGATACCCCGGTAAGCGAAGCGGCCATTGCGGGACTTGCCGTCGGGGCTTCGGCCATGGGGCTGAGGCCGGTGGTGGAAATCATGTTCTTTCCGTTTATCACCCTGGCAAGCGACATGCTGGTCAATCATGCCGCCAAGCTGCGTTACATGAGCGGTGGGAAAACGGATTTTCCGCTGACGGTAAGGGTCAAAGCGGGGGTCAATTTTGGTGCCGGCAGCCAGCATTCCCACAACCTGGAAGCATGGATTGCGCACACGCCCGGCCTGAAACTCTTCTACCCAAGCAATCCGGCCGATGCAAAAGGGTTACTCCTCGAAGCCATATTCGACCCCAACCCGGTCATATTTGTGGAGGAGATGCTCCTCTACTGGATGCAGGGAGAGGTGGCGGAAGGCGCGCCCCCCGTTTCATCCGGAAAGGCAAATATTGTCAGAGATGGAACGGATTGTACAATCGTAACGTATGGCGGCGCCGTCCACACGGCCATGCAGGCGGCGGAGACGCTCTCAAAAGAAGAGATTTCACTTGACGTCATCGACCTGAGAACGCTGGTCCCGCTCGATGAAAATACCATGCTCGAATCCGTGCGGAAAACCGGGCGCCTGGTCGTATTGCACGATGCAAACCGATTCTGCGGATACGGCGCCGAGATCGCTGCAACAGTCGCAGAAAAAGCGTTCAGCAGTCTCAAAGCCCCTATTATGAGGGTTGCCGCACCGGATATCCCGGTTCCGGTTTCCCCACCGCAGGAGGCGTTTTTCAAGCCTTCCCCCGAAAAAGTTATATCGGCTGTCAGAGCCATTATGGGGTAACGTTACATTAATGTGCCAAAGGCAACCTTTTTGGTTTCCATGAACCCCGATTCATGGTAATCCCAACAGCGGGTGAAGGGAAGATTCACCCTTACGATGAAAAGTAACGGGATAGCCCTTACTTTAGACATCAATAAAAAAATTTACCGGTTTTTAACCAAAGAGTTTTATGAAACGTCTGATACGCAACACCCTTGGCGTTCTTTTTATCATTTTAGGACTTGCAGGGCTTGTATTACCCTTTTTACAGGGAATTCTGTTTCTGGCCATAGGCGCACTGCTCCTGTCGCCGGATATCAAGTTTTTCGCAAAAATAGAAAACTACATCAGCAGGCGTGCCCCAAGGGTTGGCCGGGCAATCAAGCGCTTAAAAAAAAGGTTTCCGATTCTGGCAACGTAATTTCGTGGAAGGCCTACCCGGTAAGCACAAAACCGATCAGAAAACCGCCTAAAATGCCGAAGTTGGCCATATGACTGTGATATTTGTGGGATTGCGGAATGAGCTCATCGCTTGCGATATAAACCATTGCACCTGCGGCCAGGGCCATTCCAATCCCCACAAGTGCCGGGGAAATACTGAATGCAACGACACCCACAAGCGCCCCCACCGGCGTCATCAGGCCGGCCAGCAAGGTGAGCAATACAACCCGCGGAACAGATAACCCACCGGCCCTCAAAGGGCCGGCCGTGGCCATCCCTTCCGGAACATTATGCAGCCCGATGGCAATGGCGATATACAGTCCAAGTTCCGGGCTCGACTCCAGCCCGGCACCGATTGCCAGACCTTCGGGGATATTATGCAGGGCGATCCCGAAAAAAATGAGGTACCCCGTTCGCAGTATCTTTTTTTCTTGTAATGCATTTTCGTCGAGCAATGTTACCGGCCCATCGAGTTCTCCCGTCATGTGGGCATGCGGGATCACCAGGTCAAGGACATACATCATGCCCGCACCCAGCAAAAAACCGATAACAGCATGCGAAAGCGACGCGGATTCAATCGCTTCAGGAATCAGGTCAAAAGCGGAAATCGCCAGCATGATACCGGCGGCAAAACCCAGGAGCGCGGACAGGATTTGCTTACTAGGACGACCGAAACAAACAACAATAATGGCACCGAGCACTGTGGACGTACCCGCCAGAAAACTGTACACAAGACTTTCCATGCGGACTCCCTTATGAATTTTATGGTGAAAATGTTAAAATAGCAGCTCAGTTTGTTTTTGCCAACCATACAATAACCATAGCGTATTGAACTTACGTAATTGAAAGGTAGCGGCCAGCGGGGTCTGCACGGTAATCACCAATAAACCAAGGAGGCGGAAAATTGGAACCCATCGGAACCATTCACTCACCTTTTACCCAGATAGAGAACATGCCCATACAACCGATTGGGGCCGCGGATGTGATTGGCACGATACACATGGCGGAACAATATGCCGAAGGGCTGAAAGACCTTGAAGGGTTCAGTCACATTTACCTGATTTATCTGTTTCACGAAGCGACCCATACCCGTTTGCGGGTTGTACCTTTCATGGATACCAAAGAGCGGGGCGTATTTGCGACAAGATCTCCCCTGCGTCCCAATCATATAGGGCTATCCATCGTGGAACTGGTCAGGATCGATGGCCTAACATTGACCATCAGAGGGGTCGATGTCTTGAACCAGACCCCGCTTCTGGATATCAAACCATATATCGAAGCCTTTGATTCCGTCAAAAACAGTACTTCAGGGTGGATGGGCAGTAATGTCCGGAGCGTTGCTGAAAAACGCTCAGATGATCGTTTCCGGTAGGACGCCTCCCGTCACTGTTGGGTTTCAGTGCCATAGCTTATCTTCATAATGTTGATGCTGGTGAAAATCGCTGAAATGATTCCCGCAACCAATACGGGTAACAATAAAACCACGTGGACGGTAAGGGAAAACCCCAGTGCTTCGCTCGCACCCACACCAAAAAGTGAAAGCCCGAAAACGCCGCCCGCTTCCCATATCCCCCAATAGCCGGGCACGGACGGCAGCATGATAAAAAAACAGATGATAATAAAAACCGTGGTCATCTGGGTGAAGGAAATATCTATTGAGGGGCTTCCCAGCGCGACGATTTGAAATGCAACAGCCTGCAAAAGCCAGATCAAAAGGGAGTAAACAATACAAATCACTAATTTTTGCGGATGCCTGATCAAGGACAGGCCGGATGCGATATTATCAATAATGCCGGTTAACGGAAGACAAAATTTATGATAAAGTTTTTCCGTAAATTTTTTTCCGGCCGGGGCAAAGATTACCGGTATTTTCAAGACGCCCGCCTTAAGCAGCCGCTGAAAAGCAGGAATATTCATTGCAACAACCAGTACGACCAACCCTGCCGAAACCCCGATCATTCCCCTTGCAATACGATCCAGCACCTCCTTGCTCAAGTGGTATCCCTGAATATCCACTTCCAGATCCGGGTCGATTTGAACCGTGCTCAACATCCATGCAAGCAAAGCAATAAGCGTTATTGCATCGAGTATCCGTTCCGTGCCGACCGTGGTAATGCCAAAGGAAAACGGAACATTTTCCTTTTGTTTAAGAATCGCCGGCCGGGCCAGTTCCCCTACCCGGGCAGGGAGTACGGAATTAATCATAAAGCCTATCATCATGGGATGATAACAGGACGAAAACGATAACTGCGCATTGGCGCTCAAGATAATCCGCCAGCGCAGGGCCCGGAAAAAATAGGTTGAAAACCCTATGACCGTGGCCGGAATCAGCCACACGTAGTCAATATCTCTCAGGTAGGCCAGAAGTTCGTCTACGGGAACATTGCGAAACGACCAGTAAAACCCGATTATGGATAAGACAACGCCAATGGCCAATGAAATGATATATTTTCGTTTCATAACCCCCTGATGGCGTCGCAAAATGATGGTTATCCCGCCACTGGAGCAGGGATTTTCAGCATGGATTATATAAATTCAATTATTTACTATGACCAAATATTACGATTAAATGCCTTTTTGTCATTTTTTTCCATAATCCGTTTTGGTGCACTTGCCGGCCTTTTGTATTGACACCATTGATGTGCCCGGCGTACTTTCATGCATACGCACGGTTTAATATGAGGCACGGGAAGTTTTGCGACCCGTTATTATAAACCGGGCAAACGTAACAGTACACAATACTTC
>SLIE01000500.1 GCA_007135795.1 Desulfobacterales bacterium | reverse complement strand
TTACAGCAATCTCATCGAGGGACACAAAACCACCATTATCGATATCCAGATGGCCCTGGAGCGCAATTTCCACACGGATCCGGATAAAAAATACGCCCAGGAGCTCTGCGCGGCACACGTGGAGACTGAAAAAGCGTTGATGGGAGCCGTTTCGGCGCCCGAAAAGGTAAACGTCTGCGCCCCGGCGTTTCTCTCCCGCATCCACGCGGCCTTCTACAGCATGCTCCCCGAGACGCACCTGTATACCCATACCGAAAACGGGTTTACCCACATACCGGTGAATCCGGGTGAAATACGAGACGTCAATGTTTCCGTGGACGGGCGTTTTGCGCATGGCCCGGATTTCGAACAACTGCCGGCACTGCTGGTGGAATTTGCCGAAAAATTCAACCCGGACAATTTCCATGGCGATGAACGGCTGATTGCCATGGCCGCCAGCCACCACCGGTTGACCTGGCTGCATCCGTTCCGGGACGGCAACGGCCGCGTGGCGCGGCTTTTTTCAGGCCTGTACCTGGCCCGTGCCGGTATCAACAAACGCAATCTCTGGTCCCTGTCCCGGGGTCTGTCCCGCTTGAAACAACGGTATATGTTCGAACTCTGGGCAACTGATTCACCTGAGGCGTCAAAGGGACGGAGTCGATTCAACGATGAACTGCTCGCGGATTTCTGCGAATTTTTCTTTTCCGTGTGCCTTGACCAGATCGGGTTCATGGAAAATCTGCTGCGTCTCGACCAGCTTGAATCGCGAATCGACTGGTACGTGGCGTTGCGGTCCAAAGACGTCCATCAACCGCTTCACCCGGAATCAGCGAAACTGCTTCGCGCCGTGATCATGCGCGGCAGCATCCCGCGGGGCCGCACAGGCGAGATTCTCAACATGAGCCAGCGAAGCGCCCGCCGGATCGTCAGCACCCTGATCGCCGAAGGGCTGCTCATGGCAGACTCCCACCGATCCCCCCTTACTATTGGCCTGCCAATCCATGTCCTGCCCTATTATTTCCCGGATCTCTACAACCCGGCGATGATCGGGGAGGAATATCTATCCGGGGTGCACCCCAACGGAACCTTCCGTGCTGACAGATAAAGTCTTTATCAGATTGACCGGCGTATTGATCTGTCTGATGGAAACCCGGAACCGCCACCCGGTGTACCTCGCCTATCTCAAATCAGAAACCTGGGAAGTGCCGCTGATTGAAATGACGCTGCAATCGCAGGATAACTTAGTCGTACCCGAATAATCATCCATAATCATCATCCAATGGAATCATTTTCCGGCTGTTCTAAAGCCCGCGCATGCCCTCACTTCGCATGCGGGTGTGGTCTTTGGTGTTGAGTACTTCATCGACAGTGGCAAGCATGCGTGCTTTATCCCGCTGCAGGGTGCCGTTGATCGGCAGGTAATTGGAGGCGTGAACACCGACAAATTTCAGGTTGTCGATGGTGATGTGTTCAAAGAGCGTCCGCATTTCAGCCAACGTCTCGAATGGATCGAGAAGTTCGAATTTTCCGGCGCTCACCTGGCTGTACAGCGGCGTGCGGGGAATCGGGGTAACCGTCAGGGCCGCAAGGTAGTGCGGCTTCATCCGGTTGATTATCTCCGCGGTGGCTGTCGCATGCTCATGGGAACGCGGCCCTTTGCCGGCAATGCCCAGCAGCACCATGGCGGACAGATTGATCCCCGCCTCGACAAGACGCCGGCCCGCCATCAGCATCCCTGCCCCATCCACCTTTTTATTGATCTCCTTGAGTACCTGGTCGTCACCGGTTTCAACACCCAAATACGCCTTGGTCAACCCGGCGGCGCGAAGGGTGATCAACTCCTCCAGGCTTTTACCCAGCGTGCTTTGAGGGCCCACATAGGTCCCCACATGCCGCAATGACGGAAATGTCGCATACAGTTCGTGAAGAATTTCCAGCAACATATCAGTGGGCAGAACAATGGCATCCCCATCACACAAAAAAACCTTTTCCAGATCGCCGTAGTGATCAAGGGCCATGCGGATATCGGTCCTGATCTCCTCAATTGGGCGGATACGAAACGGTTTGTCTTTATAAGTTCCACAAAAAGTACATTTATTATGAGAACAACCCAGCGTGCATTGCAGCAAATAGCTGTTGGCTTCGCTGAAAGGCCGGATAACAGTCCCTTCATAGCGCATGTTGGCAGACTCCTTTCTATAAAATAAAAGGACCATAGCAAAAAGGCACCATGGGTACAATAGCGGGAGTTGCGCGCGTGACCTGGGCAACGTCGAAAATTGTCGCGCAAAAGTCCTGGAAGAATAATTCTTTCAAAAAATCAAACAGACTGATCGATTGCGTGCGCTGTGAACCGGATATTCTTGCTTTTGAATCACCCGTGGTAATTATTTTAACTAGTGATCTTTTAACCTTTTCTTTGCTCCCTGTTTCTTAAAAGGACTAATTGCGTGGTTAATACAAAAACCATTTTGCAGATTGTGTTCATCGCATTTCTGCTGTCTTTGAGCGCATGCGCCGCTCCGGATATCAAGCCATTTCCTGAAGGCCATCCGGCCAATGCCGACCTTCCGGAGCCAACCCTTGAGCGTTCAATGACCCTGGCTGACCCGGAACCGGTAGATACAGCCCCTGCCCGTTCGGAACATTTTGATCATAACGACCATGACATGCATGAAGACGGCGATCCAGAGCACCATCACCATGAGATGGACCCATGAAGAGGCTTTACGTTTATCCTGAAAAATATCGCCTGGAGGAAATTCCATTGCATGGATCAACCATAAGACGAATCGGCTTGCTGGCCTTATTCCTTGCCGTATTTGCAGGCGGATGTGCTGCAAGGATGGAACAGCCGGGATTTGAATCCGTTCAGGAAACAGTGGCCGACCGTACGGCAATGAATCTGCATTGGCACGACGACCTTATAGCCGATGAGCAGACAGCCGACGCTATTACCGAAATGCTCCGCCAACCGCTGACCTCGGATACGGCAGCCCAGATCGCCCTGCTCAACAACCGCCGTATACAAGCGGTCTACCGGGACCTTGAAATATCACAGGCAGACCTCATCCAGGCGGGGCTGCTCAGTAATCCCCTTTTTGATGCGTCCGTTTTATTTCCGGTAAACAACGGGAACACCGAGATCAACCTTGGAATACGGCTCCAGTTTCTGGAGATATTCATGCTCCCGCTTCGCAAGAGAGTGGGACAGTCCCAATTTGAGGAAACAAAAGCGCGGGTATCTTCCCGGGTAATGGCTCTGGCTTATGCCACGCGCATCGCCTTTTTTCAGGCCGAGGCGGACAATCGGCGGCTGAAGCTCCAAAAACAGAGCCTCCTGACAGCAGAACTCTCCGACGAATTCGCTCAAAGACTGCTCGACGCAGGAAACATTACGGAACTTCAACGACACGAAGAACGTGATCGTTATGAAATGAGCAAACTAAAACTGCGGCGGGCCGAGACATCAGCATTCAAAAGCCGCGAAACGCTCAACCGCCTTATGGGTCTTTGGGGCGATGAGATTCACTGGGAATTCGACAATCAAAGCCCCTACCCCGAATCATTTGAATGGGAAGACGGAACGGCCCAACCAGATCTAACGTCACGGGCAATAAAAGCGAGCCTTGATCTCGAAATCATCCGTCACCGAATCGTAACCATTGGACATCGACTCGGTGTCGACAACATAACAGCATTGATTCCAACGCTCGAACTGGGCGTGGAGGCAGAAAGAAACGGAGACTGGGCATTGGGTCCGTCACTGGCCATCCCCATTCCGCTTTTTGACCGGGGACAGGCCAGGCTCGCCCGCACCCGGGCAGAACTGCGCCGTCAGCAGGAGCACTACACGGACCTTACCGTCCAACTCCGCTCCAGGGTGCGTGAGAACATCGAACAACTTCATTCATCGGGTGACATTGCCCGGTATTACCGAAACGTCGTGCTTCCGCTGCGGACAAGAATCGTCAATGAAACCCAGCTGCAATATCATGCCATGCGCGTGGGCCCCCTTGCCTTGCTGCTGGCCAAAGACCGGGAGTTCGAGGCCGAAATGGAATATATCAGTGCCGTGGAAAACTACCGGGTCACCCGTACCCGGCTCGAACAACTCATGTCCGGGGTGATTCCCGGTCATGCAAATGAAGCGGACTGGTAAGGGTTCAACCATATTTATTTTACCACAGGAGTCTATCCGTGAAACTGACACGACGCGAAATGATTCTTGCCGGCGGGGCGATTATGGCCGGGGGATCTTTCCTGCATCATGCCGGTGACGTCAGTGCCCAGGAAGTTGTACGAGATGAAAGAACCGAAGTGATTCCCGCCTGGGAGCAGGATCGGCTTGAACCCGGAACCGATTACCCCCGGATAATAACCCCGGATGGCGTGAGCCTGGAATACCGGATCGTTAACGGCGTCAAAGTCTATCATCTCATCGCCCAGGAAGTCCTGCACGAATTTGCGCCAGGACTGCAAGCCCACTGCTGGGGATATAACAACCGGGTCCACGGCCCCACCATCGAAGCCGTGGAAGGCGACCGGGTGCGAATCTACGTGACAAACAAGCTCCCCGTCGGGACCACGATCCATTGGCATGGCGCGATTTTACCATCGGGGATGGACGGGGTGGGCGGGTTGAACCAAAAGGTTATCAAACCCGGACAGACATTTAAATACGAATGGACCTTCCACCAGCACGGCACCCTCCTCTACCACTCCCATCACGACGAAATGACCCAGATTGCCATGGGGCTGGCCGGCATGCTCATTATCCATCCCCGCGATCCGGACGCGATTCCCCGGGCAGACAGGGATTTTGTGATGCTCCTGAGCGAATGGGAAATTTCCGCCGGCACCCGACGCCCGAATCCCAACGAAATGGTTGATTTCAATATATTGACCATCAATGCCAGGGCATTTCCCGGAACCCAGCCGCTGATCGTCCAACAGGGGGACCGGGTCCGCTTCCGCATTGGAAATTTGAGCGCCATGAGCCACCACCCGATCCACCTGCACGGCCATGCCTTTCGGGTGACCGAAACCGACGGCGGACGGATCCCCGAAGCCGGACAATGGCCGGAGACCACGGTGCTGGTGCACGTAGGGTCATCGCGAACCGTGGAATTCACAGCCGACAACCCGGGTGACTGGGCGCTTCACTGCCATATGACCCACCACGTGATGAACCAGATGGGGCATGGACCGAACATGGTCGGGTTTAACCCGGAAGGGTTTGACGAGCGGATGCAGAAACTCTTTCCCGACTACATGACCATGGGTCACCACGGCATGGACGATCATGGCCGGCATGTGGAAAAAGGGCACATGGCCGTCCCGAAAAATTCCATCCCCATGGTCGGCGCGGAGGGCCCCCACGACTACATCACCATGGGCGGCATGTTCACGATCCTGAAAGTGCGCGAAAAGATCGACGACTACGACCAGGACCCGGGTTGGTATAAAAACCCCCC
>SLIE01000515.1 GCA_007135795.1 Desulfobacterales bacterium | reverse complement strand
CCGGGCGTCAGCGCCCTTAACGCGGCAAACGCCGCTATCGGAAAAGACATCATGGGCGGGAAGAAGACCAGTTCGGCCGTGATGACCCATTACCGGGATATCGACAAGGTGGCGGGCCACAATCCTACGCTGGTTATTTTCACCATGTTCACCGATTTCAATGACCTGGTGGCAAAGCTGAAGGAGCACTATCCGGCCGGCACGCCCATTGCCGTGGCTTTTTACGCCGGTTACACGGAAAAGGAATATATTGTTTCCGGGACGCTGGATACCATCCTTGCCAAAACGGACGGGATCGACTGGCCGTTCGAACACCTTGTGTATGTCGGTGATTTTATGAAATAGCGGTTTTTATGCGAATGCTCAGAAGAAAACAAACGGCGGGCAAACATTATGAAATCTGCATTTGACGGAAACGGAGACCTGCTGCGGCAGATCGGCATCTTTTCCGCCACCATTCTGGTCGTTTCGAACATGGTGGGGACCGGCATTTTCACCACGTCCGGCTTTATCATGGCGGAGCTGGGCGACCCGCTCATCCTGATGCTCTGCTGGCTCTGCGGGGGGATCTTTGCGCTTTGCGGCGCCCTGTGCTACGGAGAGCTGGGCGCAAAATTCCCCCATGCAGGCGGTGAATACGTGTTTCTGCGTGAAAGCTTCGGCAAACCCATGGGATTTCTATCCGGGTGGATCTCCTTGATCGTCGGCTTTTCAGCCCCTATTGCGGCCGCCGCCATCGCGTTTGCTACCTACCTGTTTTCCGCCTTCGGCATCTCCCCGGGCGGTGTTGTTCCCATCACCCTTTTCGGCGTCCAGGTGGCCAACGTCTCCATGACCAACCTGACGGCCGTTGCCGCTATTGTTCTTTTCAGCCTGCTCCACTATTACAGCGTTATTGCCGGCGCGCGGCTTCAAAACGTTTTGACCGTTTCCAATTTTGTCCTGATCATCGGGTTTATCGGGGCGGGCTTTGCCTTTGGAAAAGGGTCGGCTTCCCATTTTACGACATCGGGCATGGGAACGTTTTCCGCGGAGACATTTGCCGTCTCCCTGATTTTTGTCTCCTTTGCCTACAGCGGATGGAATGCGGCCGCCTATCTGGGCGGGGAGATCCGGGAACCCCGAAGAAATATCCCGCTTGCCCTGGTTATCGGCACGGTGATGGTCACAGGTCTATATCTGCTGCTCAATGCGGTATATGTCTATGCCCTGCCTGCCGATCAGATGAAGGGAGCCATTGATATCGGCGCTCGCTCCGCCCGGGCTCTGTTCGGGGAAAACGTCAGCCGCTTCCTGGCCATTGCTGTGTCTCTTGGCATTCTATCCGCTGTCAGCGCCATGATCATGACCGGCCCGCGTGTCTACTACGCCATGGCGAAAGACGGCATTTTTTTTCCCCGCTTTGCACGCGTAAATCCGGAAAAACGGACCCCGGCGCCGTCGATTGCCCTGCAGGCCGCCATCGCCTGCGTGATGGTAATCACCGCCACCTTCAATGCGCTGCTGATGTATATCGGGTTTACCCTGTCGCTGATTGCCATGATGACGGTGATCGGGATGATGCGTATCCGCAGAACACGCCCGGACCTGGCCGGAGCTTACCGTACATTCGGGTATCCCTTCACTCCTCTGCTTTTCATCGCCGGAAACCTGTGGATCGTTTTTTACATGATAAAAAGTCGGCCCCTTAATTCGCTGTTTGGCTTTGCAACTATCGCGCTGGGACTGCTGGTCTACCTCTGGTTTGTCCGCCGGAAAGAAACCCGGACAGATTTTCAGTCGCGCACATAGCAACTATTCATAATTCCTTGTATGCTGCTATATTTTTTGCTTATAGCGGTAATAATGTTCCGATTACACTTACGGTAATATGCAGAGGGTTTATCAGAGCAGACTACGGCTATTATTGCGCTCCCCAGCACATTCCCTTTCTGCTGCACATTGCCGAAACAAGTATTGCCACACAAGCACATTCAATTTATCAGATGTCTTCACCTTTGATGCCCGCCATGATTTTCGCGTCTTTTTTGAACTTTTCGATTTTTTTGGCCAGATCCTGCCCAATGGTGATCTTCTGGGTATGCGGAGATCCCGCGCCATGGGTTGACTCGATGGGCACAACCGACCCTTGACCGGTGAGATACTCGATCAGGCGAAGTATCCGAATTCGGTATTCCGTTGAAACGCCTTCTTTTCCCTTGAAATATTTATCAATCACCTTTCCAATGGTTTCATGGGCCAGATCGTCGGCAGTCGGCAGGGTACAAACAAGCCCCCCGGCAATGTCGGCGGCTGTGTAAGTGCCCTCCCAAATCGCCTCGACGCCCTTGTGCTTGGCGATGTTGACATACAAAGGGTTGGGAGTAAAGACACCCGAAGCGGTTTTTTCCCCAGTGTATATCGATGCGAGGGCGCAGCCGAAAGCGATTTCGCTGTGATGATGCAGGTCGGCCAGTTTTTCCCGGATATGGCGTGCACTACCGACTCCGTTGTAGTCTGCGGCAACAGCCGCGGCGCCGATAAGCAAATCCCGGTGACCAGCCTTGCAGCTTGTGGTGTTCAGACGCTGGAGGCTGGCAAAACAGTTGACCAGCTTCGCCGCATGGGCATATTCACCGCACATGAAAACGCGCTCGTGTGGTATGAAAACATCGTCGAAAATGACGTGGGTCGAACCGTGGACGCCATAGCGGGCGTTGCCGTAGTCCATTTCCTTTCCAACAAGGCGTCTCATATTCGGGGCGGGTGCCTCTGCAATGTGCAGTATGCCCGGTGCATCGCTTGGTATGGCAAAGCTGACAGCATAGTCCTGGCCGTCGGCACTCAAGGCAGTACAGGGCACAACCACAATCTCTTCGGCGATGGCCGCGCCGGAGATACTGGCCTTCGCGCCCCTGACAACGATACCATCGGGCCGTTTTTCGACAATATGCAAATAGAGGTCAGGATCAACCTGCTCATGCGGACTTAGGCTGCGATCCCCTTTTACGTCCATCATTGCGCCGGCGACAGCCAGGTCGTTTTCCTGCACATGGCCCAGAAACTTCAGAAAGCGGGTGTGGTAGTCGCTGCAGGTTGATTGATCCATATCGAAGGTCGTCGTGAAAACCGCATTAAGGACACTCGTACTGACACACCGTGCACCGATGCAGGCGCCATGCTTGTGGACCAGGTTGCGGGATAGTTGAAAGCGGTTTTTCAGGTCCTCCTGTGTTTGATGTATATGCAGAAAACGGCTGACTCTGTCGCCGGTAAAAGGGGAATGGGCCGTGAAAAGCCCATAGCCTTCATTTTTGACTTCGCTTCCGGACAATGCATACACCATCCCGATGGCATCCACCGCCGGCTTGAAGCAGGGATGAGCATATATATCGTTAACTTTTTCCCCGTACGCCCATATATTGGTCTGCATGGCCTTGATGCTGTCGATGTAGTTTTGTTTTGTTCTTAGTGGCATGGTATGGTTCCTTCCTTTTCCAGGTTGCCAGGGGTGGCGTCATAGGTAATGCCGCACGCCAAAAAACCGGCTTGGTCAAGCCAGTCGGTGTGGAATAGCGCCTTTTCGATGACCGAATCGACCGGGCAGCCGACCCCGAAACCGTCAAGCGAAACTTAATCACTCAAAACTATTCTACAATATAACATCTGCCATGCGGCACACAACTCAAAATGGCGCGCCATCAGAAAGATTGCCATCCGATCCGAAAATGGGGGTCTCTGAATAGCTATTGGGGCTGATTATTTGCCGTTTCGACCCTTAATTTTGGGTCGGACAGGATTGTCAGACTCAAGGTGCCTTTTTCATAATGCCCAGGAGTGCTACATGCCCATTGCAAGAAGTGCTTGCCATAAGGCGAAAGACTCCGGAAGAATGTTGGCAGATTTAAGTTGCGAGTTTTATGTTTTGCATATGCGGGTTTTCCCTCTGTCTCTGGCAATGAGACGATGGAACCGCGACCGAGGGGGAACCAAGCATTGTCCCGAGCTCCGCGAGAAAAGGGTTTTGTAAAGACCTGGAGAAACCCATTGGAATCAAATATTTGCTAAAGGAGAACCCCATGAAAATTCATCTCAAGTGCTTTGCCACCCTGGCTGAAGGAGATACCTGCGATTTTCGAGAAAGCACTCAGAACGAAATCACTGAGGGCGAAACGGTCAATGCCCTCGTCGAACGGCTCGGGCTCCCCAAGAAAGATATCAAGATCATCTTTGTCAACAACAAGGTGGCCGGCTTCGACACGGTCCTTAAGGACGGCGACCAGGTAACCCTTTCACCGCCCGTGGGCGGATAAACTGACTTTATACCGGGGTTTGCCAGCGGCCGGAAATTCATCTCTTCGCGTCGCAAATCGTATAGCGCCCGTCACCCGGGATTTCTTCCAACCAGGCCCCCTTGAGAATCTTACCCCTGCGATCCCCTCGATCCGGCAAAAAGTATGGCATGAAATGTCCGTGGTCTGTTATATTTGAAAAACAAAGCGGATTCGTCGCCATCAGGGCGGGCCGGGGTCCTGCCGCCTGATAAAATAATACGGGTGCCGGATCAGTGCAAAAGCGTCAAGAGTCGTGGAAAAGCGCCTTAAGTCTATTGTGGCGAAAATCGAAGATCTCTGCCAGTTTTTGCCGGATTATGAGCGCATGCGCCAACCTTCCGAAAGGCCCGAATGCAAAACCATAGTGCACTGTGTCCGTGATCTCGACGCCGCGTCCCACCGGCATGAAAAAATGCTGATGGTGCCAGAACCGGTAGGGGCCAAATCGCTGTTCGTCAACGAAATAACGGTGTTTTTCAAAATGGGTGATCTCAGTAATCCATGTAAGCGGGATACCTGCAAGGGGCGTAACCCGATAGCATATCACCATACCCGGAAACATTTCCCCGGTATCGGGGGAAACAACCTCGAGATTCAGCCATGGGGGTGTGATACCCGGAAGGTTGAGCGGAGAGGAAAAAAATTCCCAGGCGGACTCAATGGTGGTCGGCAATATCTGTGTTCGGCGGATGCGATATAGTTTCAAACGGGTTGTCCCATAAGTGTATTCCTGTTGCAAAGCGGGCCTGCCGTTTTCGTTTGCAGGGGTTTCAAACGTCATTATATTGCTGGAATGCGATTTCGCAAGCAGAAAGGCAAAATAGATGTCTTCGCGCGCGAGGCTGGTTTTTTCTAACCACCGGCAGGAATCAGTGGAGCCCGCAGTGGATGCCCGCAAAAACCCGGAAAATGAAGGATTTATTTCAATAAAAGCAGATTGCTCGACGGAAAAAGGAGGCATATGTCAGAAAAGACGACAGCGCGCGGCGCACTTGTCACCGGCGGCGCCCAGGGGATCGGCCGGGCCATTGCCGAGCGGTTCCTGCAGGACGGCATGGCTGTTTTGATCGCAGATGCGGACCCCGAGGCTTGCGAAGAGGCCATATCCACGTTATCCCGGATCGGGCATGCGGCAGCAGCGGTTTGTGATGTGTCCAAAGAGGAGGATGTGACCCAAGCTGTGTCCAGCGCGGTGGACGCCTTTGGCCGGCTCGATGTCCTGGTCTGCAATGCGGGCATCGGCTTTTCGGGCGTCCCCGTAACCGAGCTTACCCTGGATGAATGGCAGCGGGTGATCAACGTCAACCTGACCGGGTGTTTTTTATGCGCCAAGCACGGCGCGCCGCACCTGCACAACACCAGGGGCTGCATCATAACCATCGCTTCCACCCGGGCGATGCAGTCCGAGCCCCACACCGAATCGTATTCGGCATCCAAGGGCGGTATTACCGCCCTAACCCATGCGCTGGCCGTAAGCCTTGGCCCGGAAATCCGTGTTAACTGCATAAGCCCCGGCTGGATTGAAACCCGTGCATGGCAAAAACGAAAAAAACAGACCGAACCGGAACTCACAGCGGCGGATCATGCCCAACACCCGGCCGGCCGGGTGGGAGATCCCCGGGATGTGGCCGCCCTGGCCGCCTTTCTGGCCTCGGGCGAGGCAGAGTTTATTACGGGACAGAACTTTATTGTCGATGGCGGCATGACCCGGAAGATGATATACGTCGAGTAAGCACAGGAGGCGCATTCTATTGCCGCCTTCCTTCTTCTTACCAATCCGAGCTGCCGGGCTCCCCTTTAAACGGCCCCACTATTTCATCCGTCACCCATCCGCCATAGAATTTTCCGGGCTGGGGGCGCACTTTCTGACCATCGACAAAACACGCAACCGCTGCGGGGTAGAATGAAAAATATGCTTTGATGACTTCATAAGGCGCAGTCGGCTCCGGGTAGTTCCATCCGACCGACTTTTTATCACGATCAGAGGCAAGCGCCCAGTACCTGGCTTCTCCTTTCCACTCGCAATACGTGCGATTCGTCAGGGCAATCAGCAGATCGCGGTTCACGTCTTGCGGTGGCAGGTAAAATGTCGGCGGACTGGCGGTTTCCAGAACCCGGTATGCCCGGCGGGTATCGGCAATTTTCTCATTTTCGGCATAAACCTCGATTCGGCGACTGTCCGGTTCAACCCTCGGCGGCCTCGGGTAATCCCACACCGATTCCTCCCCCGGCCCGGGTTCTTCCGCAAAAGCCGGCCGTTTTCGGCCTGTATATTTCCACATCATATGCGTATCCTCTGTAGTTTGACCAGCACAATCCGGACCCTTCCGGAATCGAGCCGAAAGCGAACGAGGCGGAGGGGCCGTGCGTTACCAAGGTCACCCGGCTGTTGGGTTGTCCCTCGATATGGCCGACCCATACCACGTCACCCGCCGGTCCGGTTTCACTCATGAGCAGGGTGGCGGTGTGTCGGGAACCCTCGAACAGATCCAGGACGAGGCTTTCAGGGGGGCCTGCGGCAAAAAGCTGCGAGTCCCATGTCACACCGCGCTGGTGCAGCACTACCGCCGGGTTTATGGGGGCGGCGTCTGTCCGGAGCCCTGGGGCGTCATGCAGCAGGGTTGCTTCCATGGCGGCGGCCGGGACGGAAAGGCAGGGTCCTGTAACAATCCACGCGAAGACAAGCGCCAGGAGCAGATATGATAATCGGTTACGATGAGCTGTGATCCACATTTTTTCGTTTCCTGAGTAATATAATTGACAGACGCTTAGACTTCCTGTGCGTTCATTACAATTAACCTTCTTTGTTTTTGCTGATTGTGCGTTACCGAATATACCCTCAACAATACTTCCTGCTGTCCGGATAATCAATGGAAACCCCATTTTCCTGGAGTGCTCAAAACCGCTGGCACGGCCGCTTGACACGCATAGAACAGCCGTTAACTTTTCTCTTGAATCGTTGTTCTATATGCACATCGCCCTGGACAAGACAAATTTTAGGAACAAGGAGAACCTTGAACGCCAACACAGCTTTCTCAGCATCTTCATCCATTACACCATGAGCCGAGGCAAATCGGTCAGGAGCATGGCGTTCACGGACAACCATGACCAGATTCGCCATGCCCTGGACCAGTGCACGCGGGTACCTGAAAAACAATTTTCTATCCGGATGCTCATTGCTGTTTTCTGCCTGGTGGCATGTATCGTTCCGGTTGCGGCCGCGATGACGGAAAGTCAGGAGAACGATGCCGCCGGGACAGCAGTTCAGCTCGAACCCGTAGTGGTGACGGCCACGCGCATGGTTTCCGAAGCCGCACGCGTTCCAGCGGCCGTTTCGATGGTTGCGGGAGAGGATATCCGACAGGGTCGCCCGGCGATCACCCTGGATGACGCCCTGGCCAGAGTGCCCGGGGTCTTCACGCAGAATGAATTTAATTTTGCGCAGGATCTGCGCATATCGATACGCGGATTCGGGGCCCGGGCGGCTTTCGGCATCCGTGGTATTCAGATCTACATGGACGGGATTCCGCTTACGCTTCCCGACGGACAAAACGCGGTAGAAATCATAGACCCGGATCTGATCAGCCGGATGGAGGTGATGCGCGGCCCTGTATCCGCATTGTACGGAAACGCCTCCGGCGGGGTCATCAACATCATCACCCAGGAAGGGCCTCAGCAGACGTTTCTGGAAACCAGGGGGCTTGCCGGCGAATACGGATTGTGGAAAACCGTGGTCAAAGGCGGGGGGCAACAAGGGGCGGTCAATGCCTTTGCCGCCCTGTCCCATTTGGAAACGGGTGGGTTTCGCGACCACAGCCGGGCCGAAAGAACCGTCTTCAGCAGCCGACTGCGTGTGGATATGGATGCGCACTCGGATCTTACGTTGCTCCTCAATGCCGTACGAATGCCCCAAGCGCAGGACCCGGGGGGGTTGACCGCCGCACAGGTCGACGAAGACCGGCAGCAGGCCGCACCGTTAAATCTACTTTACAATACCGGCGAAGAGCTGTCCGAGCATCGCGTGGGGATGGTTTACCGCCGCGAAACGGCCACCCGTCAATATCTGGAAGCGGCCGGTTACTTCGGCCGCAGGGATCTGGATAATGCCGTGCCGTTCCGGTTTATAGAGCTGGAACGAAAAATTGTGGGCGGGCGGCTGCAATACGATATGGGAACGGGTTTTTTCGGCCGTGACCAGCGCCTGGTATCCGGCATCGACATTGCCCATCAGGCCGATGACCGGGTCAATTATGACAGTATCGGCGGACGACCCGGCGACACATTGCTCCTGGACCAGGATGAGTCAGTCACCTCGATAGGGGGATATCTGCA
The DNA here is from genome assembly GCA_007135795.1 of Desulfobacterales bacterium. GTDB lineage: Bacteria > Desulfobacterota > Desulfobacteria > Desulfobacterales > Desulfosalsimonadaceae > B1SED10-16. The sequence continues at coordinate 10,073 of SLIE01000515.1, read as the reverse complement.
GGGGGAGGTCGACCTGACGCCCGCCTGGACCATTCTGGCGGGCGGGCGCTACGACAATGTGCGCTTCAGCATCGACGACCGCCGGCCGGCCGACGATGATGATGACTCCGGCTCCCGGACGTTTGATCAATTCACGGGCCGCTTCGGCCTCCTGCACGCACCGGCCCGCGCCGTGCGCATCTACGCGAATGTCGCACAATCATTTGAAACGCCCACCACCACGGAGGTGGTCAACCGCCCCGAGGGAGGCGGCGGCATCAATCCCGACATCGAACCACAAAAGGCCGTCAATTATGAAGTCGGCGCGAAAATGAATTTCGGCGGCGGCTTCACCCTCGATGCGGCGCTGTTTCTGATCCGCCTCAGAGACGAGTTGATCGCTTTCAGAGATGACACCGATCGGGTGTTCTACCGCAATGCCGGAGAGTCGCGGCGAACGGGGGCGGAAATCGGTCTGACCAAGAACCTGGGGCAGGGATTGCGCCTGCACACGGCCTACACCTATTTGAACGCGGAGTTCGAAACCTTCGACAAAGCCGGCGTTGATCTGTCCGGTAATCAGGTACCTGGGCTGCCTCACCATCTCTGGTTCTTCGAATTGAGCTACCAGCACCATTCCGGTTTTTATACATCGGGCGATGTCCGGTACGCCGGTTCGTTTTACGTGGATGATGAAAACACCCTCAAAAACGAAGCCTACACGGTCGTCAACGCACGATTGGGATTGGCGCGGCATATCGGTCGATGGACTCTTGAACCATTTGCCGGTGCCGACAACCTGTTAGACGAAACCTACATCGCCAACGTACGCATCAATGCTGCCGGGGGCCGCTATTTCGAACCCGCCCCGGGAAGAACATTTTTCGGCGGCATCAGGATCGCCTGCCAACTATGACGTGCCGGCCATAGAAGCGCAGTGTGAAAGCGTGATATTGTTCGTCTGGGTGGCGTCTGGGGTCGGACCACGCTATAGCATTGATAAATAATCAAATAGTCTCAATGGGTAGCTATTTGTGAGCTTTAGAACCACCTTTTCATGCCCAAAAAAGATAGTATAAGCTCCAGGTTTTTATCTTAATTGAGATAGTTGCCTCTTCTTCAATTTCACAGCCGGATCCTTGCATATTTGAACTTTTTACAAATGCATTGCATATTCACCTTCTCCAGGCAATCCCACAGGTCCTTAATTTCCAGGATCAGGTCACAATGCCGCTATACCCCGTATCACATAGATTATATTATGTGCTATGACGGATTGAGATGATTTTCGGCGTATTTTTTATAATTTGCCAGCATAACAGACTGGATCTTTTCAACGAGGGTGTCAATGGTCTGTTCGGAATAATCCCTTGTGTCAATCGAGTCGCCTGCAATTATGTTTATAATTCCGGATTTAACGTAAAGTTTTCCGCTGCCCAAGAGTCTGTCGCTGCCGACGATTGTAATGGGAACGATGGGAAGACCGGCCTTGAGGGCAAGGATCACTCCGCCTTTTTTCAGGGGTTTTATTTCGCCGTCAATGCTTCTTGTGCCTTCTCCGAAAAATAACACGCTGATTCCGTTTTTCAGATCTTTAATGGTTTTATTTATGGTTTCGATTGATTTTTCTGAATTATCGCGGTCAATGAAAATCATTTTTGCCATTCTGGCGGCAAACCCGAATAAAGGAATATTCTGAAGAGAAGCCTTGGCCACAAATCTGAGTTGATTGGGCAGGGCAATGGCCAAGGCCGGCGTGTCCAGGTGACTCAAGTGATTTGATATAAACACATAGGATTGTTTCTTGGACAAGTTATCCATACCGTGAGTGACCAGTTTTACTCCGTTGGTTTTGAGAATAAGCCATGACCAGAATTTACCCAGGTAGTAGGATGGCACTCTGTTTCTGCTGAAGGGTGCCGTCATTATTATAAATGGAGCCAGTAGCAGAGTATAGATGATAATCGGAATTGATGTTCTTACAAGAAGGAATAAGACTTTGCTTTTCATGATCGGATGTATCCCAGAAATTGGATTGTAAGTCAAGTTTTAACAAACCCTATATTTTGTAACCCGGCGTCAAGCGGGGCATTGTGGCAAACGGCCGGATTTGACATCATCTTCACCCTGGGCAAGAAGAAAAGAAAAAATCCGTTGCCAGCTTGATTTATCTGGAGGATTCCTGTGAAGAAAGAAAGCGAAAAAATGAACCTGGCAATAATTGATCACCTGCTGTCATGGGACCGGGACGTCACACCGAGTCCGTGTCCGGACTTTGCTTCCTTCCGGCGGATTTTTAATGAGGCGGGCGGGCCATGGGAAGCGCCGGTAGATCGGGCTGTAGTTGGCGGACTGGTGTCGGAGTGTTTTGCTTATGCGTTTGCGGCCGGATACTGCTGCGCCTTGCAGCGACTGGTGCCAACGCTTCCTGCGGATTCTGTCGCCTGTTTCTGAATCACGGAGGAAGGGGGCGTGCACCCCCGCGCCATTCAGTCACGGCTTGCACCGTCGGGAGATGATGATACCCGGGGAAACGCTTTTACCCTCAATGGCAGGAAAAAGTATATCACCTGCGCAAAGGAGGCAGACCTGTTTCTGGTAAGCGCTCATGGGTATCGCGGATAAGCCGCGGGCCATGCGCTTGCAGAGGGCATGGAAGACATATGGAGAAACATAAATCACGCAATATGATGATACAGGAGGTTTTATGAAAGTGATCGGCATTAATGCAAGTCCCCGCAAAAAGGCCAATACCCAGACTTTGATTGAAGCAGCTTTGGCCGGAGCGGCCGATAAAGGCGCCGAAACCCGCCTGGTCAATTTGAGAGAGCTTCAAATCAATGGTTGCCTGGGGTGTGAGGGGTGCAAAAAGCAGTTGGGCAAATGCGTGCAGAAAGATGATCTTACGCCGCTGATGCAGGAAATGACCACCTTCGATGCCATTGTTTTGGGCACGCCGGTTTACTGGTACCATGTCAGCGCCCAGTTCAAGATATTGGTGGATCGCCTTTACAGCTTTTTCGATTTGGGCGTAGACCCACAAACCGGAAAGACCACAATAAAATCGGCTTTCCCGGCGGGCAAGGAACTGCTGATGTTCATCTCCCGCGGAGATCCCGAACCGGCGCCGATGTATGGCCAATTTTACAAGCACCTGGATGAATGGCTAAATATCGTTCCCTTTTCGCTAGGGGCCGGGCAGTTTGAATTTATACACCAATATGGCGCCAATCTGGATCGCAAGTCGGCGGCCAATGATGTCGAACTAATTCAAAAGGCAAGACTGGCCGGGGAAAAATTGACCATTAGGGAATCGTAACCGCGAGCCCGGCGGAGAATTGTGAGGAGATGGTTGTCAAGTACTTCTCCCCCTAATGCATGAAAAATTCAAAATGCTTTCCGCGGCTGTAATCATTTCGATAGCGCTTTTTTGTTCCCAGGCTGTCGTTGCGGAGAATGCTACAATGGATGCTGGATTGATAGGCGAAACTACCGAAACCGACATCAAGTATGCGGTCATAGACAAGATATCCGGCGGTTTTGCAACATTTCTGGTCGGGCGGATGAAGTGGAAATGGTGGTGGATATAAAGTCTCTGGCGCCCGGAGTGCGGGAAGGAGACTGACTTTTATTGTACGAAAATGGTGACCTTGCGGCGGATCCAGAAGTTACCGGGGAGAGAAGAAAAAATGTGAGGGGTCATTTGGACCGGTTGCGGGAGAAATAAATTCCTGCCTGGCAGCTTTGCTGTTGTATCGATCACAACATGAACGCTTTTGAAAACAAGCAGAAAGAAAGTCCCCTAAACCAATTTGCTCCCTGAATTGCTGCAAGAATACCCGCTCATAGGATAATCTCTTTTTTTAAGCACATAGCCGAGCCATGCCTCCCCTGTTCCCAGGACGGATGATGTGCGGGTACAGTCCATCACATGGAGGCTCAATTTGCGGAATACCGACCGGATATCCGGATCCTGCCAGAGGTAGAAGGTTCGGTTATGGGCGTCGGTATACCCCTCGCCACCTTCTTTGAGAGAGAGGTAGACCAGGGCTTCGGTTTGGTTTGTCAGTGCCTGCAAAATATTTCGCAGTACGGACTCCATTTGATCATGCGGTAGGTGGACCAGCGCACCGGAAAGCAGGAGGGCATCGGCACTCAGTGTTGAAAAATCGAAAGACTCAAAATCGCCTTCGATTACCGTGCAGTTTGCGTTTCGCCTGGCGAGGGCTGCAAGTCCGGGGGATGCTTCAAAGCCGGTTGCCCGGAAACCTTTTTTTACAAGCCAGAGAAGATCGCGGCCGGAACCGCATCCGATATCGAGCACGTGTGCACCGGGTTTGAGCTGTTTTGCAAACGGTGCAAGAAATGAGGACGGGTCAATGTGGAATGTCTTTTCGTGATATTGGGTATACTGCGTGCTGTAGTAAAGCGGTGTGGTCATAAACTCCAAACCCGGTTTTTTTAAATTTTGCCACGCCGAGGGATGGCGCAACTTTTTACGAGTGAATAAATTTAGCACTTTGAAAAGTTTTTTTAAACTTTTTACCTCGCTCATCCGCAAATAATACCATGTTCCGGCAACACTTCATGCAAAACAGTAAACCTGTGAAATGCGGCGGCGTCATGGAAATATTTCCAATGGCTGGTTTCAAACCCGGGTTTTCTTTCATACAACTCCACGTGATCGGCTCTTTTTTCAACAGCAATAGCGGCTTTGAACCATTCCCGGTCATCATAATTCAGTTTTTTGTCCGCCTCCTGAGGTTCCCACCCAAAGAAGCCTCCTGAAATGGCTTCTTTCCATGATTTAATTCTGTTTTTCAAATCACCGTCATGCTGGAACAGATTTTCAAAGATCTTTGCCGATTCATGCCACGGTCGGGGAGTATTGTCGGAGTAATCCGAAAACACCTCCAAAAATCTGGTCATGACCTCATAGCAATTCTGGGCTGCATCCAGGGCGCGCACCGAATTCGTAATATCAAATATCTTGTCTGCATGGTTGTGGTATTTCCATTCCCTGTAAGGCTCATCCGGTATGCTTCCGGCCTGCGCGTGTCCCAGCCCGGGGGCGGCATATTCCAGAATACGTTTCTTCAGCCACCTCAGGTGCGCATTAAAATCCGAGCGGGAAAGGCCTCTTATTTTCAACTTCCTTACCTGGTTCATGCTTTCGCGTCTTATCCCTATAAAATTCTGGTGTGACCAGGTGTCGGCATAACAATGAAGAAATATACCCAGGCGGTGGAGAAAGTAAGGCTTATGGGCAGAAGACAGGAGATCGTCCATCAGCCTTTTTGCAATGAGGCCTCCGGCACGGGTAACCATCCTTTCATAGAAATCCGCCCCCAGGTTCCCGGGTAAAAAATGAAATGGCAGCCATATCCGGTAACAGGTTTCATCATTCAAGACACGTCGATGCAGAAAACGGTGTGCTGTGAGGACTTGCTTGAATCTTCCGCCATTTTCAAATTTGAGGGTATGTTCGTATTTTGCATCATCCGTATGCTCCGAGGCATACGCAACCGTGTGCGAATCGTCTGGGTTGAAGCCAGCGCCCCGTGCCAGCGCATACACAGTATAAAAGTGAAAATCCGTTTGCATGACAGCAATATCCTTTAATACTTGAACGAAAATCCCGGAAAAATAAAAAAACGGTGGTGTTTTCGGACATTGGTAGGTTTCAGTGAATGTAATTTATGATTACCCTGGAATTGTCCTTCGCCGAAGGGTGCATTCTCAATGCCCGGAACCCGTTAGCGCTTTGGCATCATCGATGCCTTTCAGGATACTTGCAGCCTGGGACAAGGCACCAAACGCCTTTGCCTGGTTGTCAAACCCTCCGAGCTGTTTCCGCATTCCCACCCCGGCGCCCATTTTTCCGGATTTGCCGCTCAATCCGGTCATGCAGGCAATGTAATCTCCGCCGGAACCACCTCCCAGCGCCTCGAGAAAGCATTTGAGGTTACTGATATTCTGTTTTTGAATGTTCCCATACTCGACTGCAGCCTGACCTTCTCCGCCATCGCCCCGTCCGATGGTCACACCGGTTTCCGGATCGATGCTCCACCAGGTGTTTACCTGACCCGACCCGGCAAAAAAGACGGAACGCCCGGTTTCGTTTTTTTCGATGCCCCATGACGCAAGCGGCGATACCTCGCCTTTCGAGGGTTCAACTGCTTCATGAGCAAGAAGAAGTTCAGCAGCTGTCAGGGCTGTCAGGATTGTTTCGGGCGGCATACGTTCCCGCAACAGCAATGCTTCAAAGGTGGTCGATGCAACCCCGAGTGAAACATTGGCTCTGAGCGCCGCAGTGGCGTCAACCTGTTTTCGGGGACCCAACTGAAAATCATCCCAAACCACGTCAAGGGCTGTTCTCGTCAGCACCTGTCTGTTTTCATCATCTCGCATTGGTTGTGACATCCACATGCTCACCGAAGAACCGGAGAGCATCGTTAATTCAGGGTTTCTGGACAACTGGCGATCTGCCAGATCCGAGTGTGCAAGCAGCCATTCATGAAGCATTTCCGGCATACGTACCGAAACATTAGCGGGATATTGGTCCAGATCCGCTGCCGTTGCCACCCGCGCCCACATATCGGCGTTGGCACTGGCCGCGTCAAGGGCCATCCAAAGAACCGATGCGGGACTGAAAGGTCCGCCAGCAGCGAGAATGTCGGCATGGAAAACCGGCGTCACATACGGGCGCAGCGGTCCATACAGGAGGCGTTGCCGCCTAACCATTGCTGCACCAGGCTGATCTATCTCGAAGGTCAGGACAATCGTCTCTAATCTCGTGGCCTGTTCTTTTGGTTCGTCCTTCGAGGTGGGCGACAGCGCTCCAAAGCCCCTCTGCACAGCGCCCCCCATCCTTGCTGCTCCTTCGATACGGCCATCGCGACTGACCTGGTAGGTCTGGCCGGACATGTCAAAAACCAGCGATGAGAACATCTCCGACCCTACCTGGAGTACCACCTGAAACCGATCAAAGCCTACGATCTTTTCGTACCATTGTCCGGCCGTCCATTTTCCTGCGTTGCCTTCGGCGCCACTTCCCGCGTCGGCTGCAATCTCCAGGCGGATCGGCTTCTGGAAAAGCTGTCCCAGTTCCATGGAATGGTCGAGCAGTGAGATCCGTTTGACTGATGCTTCTTCATTGAGCACCGTCATTTCGATGCCGAGCGCAATTCGTGCAACCCGCTCTGAAGGAGGTTTTAAAATATGTCGCCCACGACCCCAGTCAATCTGGTCGGCATCCGGGCCCAGTTTCATCAGTTCCCATCCATTAGGGGTCTGGATCTCCACGCCGACAGCCTCGCTCGCGGCTGTCTCCAGCCGCTGCTGCCAAGCGGAAAAATCAAAAACTACCGGAGGTCCCTTTTGCGGGTCTGATAATCGACCCACAATGTTCTCGGCCATTCGCTCACCAGAATCGTATGCTTCGTCAATCAGGCGATTCCAGCGTGCTGCAGCCTCCGCCATGAGTATATTATGGTTGCGAATCGGCAGACCATATCGATCAAGCAAATCGATATTAATCATTTCTTCGCGCTGATAAGGGTTTTCTGGGTGCATCAGCAAAGGTCTTCCCTTAACCGCAAGGAACCCTTTCACAACCTGCCTTCGCTCTTGTTCACCCCGCGTCACTACGACCAGGCGCGTCGGATAACCGGCCCCCTCTAGAGCTGCCTTCAATAATACGGCACGATCCCAATCACCGCCATTACCGGAGGACAAGGTTCCTTCCGGACCCCGAATGACACCGAGTTCAGGCTGCCAGGATATCTGTGTCTCTATTGCATTGGTGATATTTACGGGATCGCGGCCGATGTGCAGCATCACGCCCCTTGGCTCATGAGGGTTGTTGGCAAGCGTCAGAACATCCTGCCTGAGTTGACGGGCGATGTTGATATAGTCCTCTGCGATAGCGCTATTGCCCTTAGAGGCTGAATCCGAAGCCGTCGCTCCGGTGGCTGATAGCATCAATCCCGATAAAAGAGCGATTACCAGATGGATTGCCGTTTTCTTTTTCATTGTAGTACCATCCCCTGCAGGAATGACGACCGGTTTAAGGCGCAATCCGAACCAGCTCCACACGCCGGTTATTTTGGCGCCCCTGGGCGGTATCATTGGTGTCGGTTGGACGATCCTGGCCATAGCCGATCGAATCAAGGCGCCCGGGGTCGATGTTATAGTTGTCGATGAGGAACCTGCGCACCGAATCCGCCCGCCTCTCGCTCAGTACCTGGTTCAACGAAGTTCGTCCGCTGCTGTCCGTATGCCCCTCGATCAGTATCCTCAGATCGGGATGGGTTCGGAGCATCGAGCCTATTTGACGCAGTACTGTGTAGGATTGGGAACGCAGCGCATGGCTGTTGATGTCGAACAAAATCCCGTGGGCGATGACGCGGCCCTCCTGAGTCAGTGTCTCCAGCATATCGGTTTGGTGACGTTCCGCTGTATCTGTCTCAACCTCTTCCTCGGACGGTTCTTCCTTCTCCATCAATGCGGTCAGTGTGTACTGGGCCGGCCGGCGAAGCATGCACGAGGCCCGACTGAAAGAGACATCAATGTCCTGCTGTGAACTGAACAAGTTGTAGTGTCCAGCGTTGACAGATGCCCAGCTCTGCATGAGGTTTTGCTGATAGGGCTGGGACCGGCCGGTATGCAGTTCCACGCTGAAAATCTGAGGCGGCGTCTTGGCCATAGCCTCCCAAAGTTCTCCGGAGTCAGCGAACCCGAACGTTTCGGCATCAGTAAGCAACAAAATCGCGCGGGCTCCATCCCGGTCGGCAAGCGCCCGGGTGGCTGCCAGCAGGTTTGGTTCAGAGTTACTCGAATCGTCCCGGCGGTGATAATTGGTCAGAGTAACCCACAGCTGGTGGCTCTGGTCCGACCACTCCGGATGCAGAAGCTTCGGGTTATTGGACTGAAAAGGCAGGAAGTTGGCATACTCGAGCCCTGGCGTAACTTTCTCGACAAACTGCCGAAGTCCCTGGTGAAGTGCGGCCTTGTACGGACCCATGCTGCCGCTGTTGTCCCAGGCAAAAATAATTGATCGGGGCGGTTCGTAGACCCGCAGGTAGTAGTCGGCGCCCGACCTTACCTCGGCCCGCATAACCCGCTCACGCGGTGAAATATCGTCACGCTGCAGTGCGACGGGTTCACCTGCGGCGTCTTTCATCTGAACCTGGACCCGGAGGTTGGGCCTGCCGAGCATGGACAGCGTCAGCCGGTCAGCATCTTGAGGCATCTCGATCCGGTACCAGTCTTCGCTTTCGCCTACCTGCACCGCCCCGGAGTGGGCTGTCCCGGCCGGCAGGGGACGTGGGTCTGCACGAGTGGCATATGCTTTAACAGGCAATATGAAAGGTTCAGGGTCCGGTTGTTCCAGCCGTTCATAAACAGCCTTTCGGTTATAATGACCCCACTCGGCTGCAATGGACCGGTAGTGCTCGTCAGGTAGCTGTTCCATGATTCGCAGGGTTTCCGGCATCTGCCATGAGGTGCGCGGTTTGTCGGGATCATAGCTGGTAAACAACACGTAGCGCGCCCATAGCGGATCGGACAGGACAAACGGCGCAACACCGGCACTCGTGCGATCAAGCTTCCAGGTGCCGAGTTCAGTCCAGGGGCCCAGTGGGGATTCCGTGCTGACCGAAACCAGGACTTCACTCAAGGGGCTGAAGCGATTGCCGGCAGGGCCATCGACCCACTGCAGTTCTGTGATCCTGGCTACACGCTGATGAGGGAACCCGACCACCCAGCGTATGGGACGTGGTTCCCTGAGGTTGAAGCCATCCGTGCGCCCTCCCTCAATCAGCATGTTCTGGAGCTGGCTCGAAAGCTTCGGGAAAGGATCTGACCAGACGACGTGGGCCCCGATATCCCCAGATGCGATGTTAAGAGCGGATTTGCCGGGGATGTGTATTCCGGGCTGGGCGATGACCTTCCATTGTCCCAGCATTGTTCTCCCGGTTGTCCCGATGTGGTTGGAATTTATACGCAACCGTGCGTAACGTGCCATGACCGGGGCATCAAAGACAAAGGCCTGTTCCTGCGCCCGTCGATCCAGTTCTCCGGAGAGCACCTGT
>SLIE01000280.1 GCA_007135795.1 Desulfobacterales bacterium | reverse complement strand
GCCAATCTCTGCGTCCGGCTCAAATTTTAATCCTCAAAATACGTCCAGTATTCCTGCGGTTAAAATTTTCGCCGTCCTTGACCTTGACGAAAAATCCTGGTTTTCGTTCGGGCACTATCTAGCTCATGCGAAAAAAGCGCATACGGCTTCATCAGCTTTCTTGCATGATGTCGGCACTGGTTTGTCAATTAAAAGGACTACACAAGACGTGGTATATGGATAGAGACAACGGTCAAAGCAATTATAACGAAAAACGAAATCATCCCCGGATCAACTCCTCCCATTTCATAGAATACATTTTGTTTGACGAAAAACCTGAAGAACTGGACCGTGGGGAGGGCCGCACTTTGGATCTGAGCCGGGGAGGAATCCTACTGGAAACCCAAAGACCTTTGTGTGGTGTATCTGTTACGCTTACGATTCTTGATTCGACAAGGGAAAAAATTGAAATAGAAGGTCGTGTGGCAAATACCCGCAAAGACAATAATTCCGGTTTTTATCTGACCGGGGTAGAGTTTACCTGCTCTGAAAATGAACAGATAAATGCCATTATTGCATTTTTAAAAACTTACAATCGTGATTTGAAAGTCATTATTATCGACGATGACTCTGTTACGCTTTCTTTCCTGGATCGGATCTTGCAAAAACGGGGATTTCATACATGGCAGGCACAAAACGGGAAGGCCGCACTGGATAAAATCCGATCCATACAGCCCGACCTCATCATTTCCGATATTATCATGCCGGTACTTGATGGGTTTGAACTCTTTACAGCGCTGCGCGAATCGCCGGCCACCGCGAATATTCCATTTATTTTTCTCTCGGTAAAAGCGGATCCTTTAGATCAACTCAAAGGGTTGCGCCTGGGAGCAGACGAGTACCTGGTGAAGCCATGCAAATCTGTCGACATTTTGGAAGCTGTTGACAGGATCCTGGAAAAGAGCGCCCGGAACAAGGGGGGCAAAAATAATGGTGACATCCAGGGAAACCTTGCCCAGATCGGTTTGATAGAAGTAATTCAGATGATCGAGTTCAACGAGAAGACCGGTGAGCTTTTTTTACTATCCCCATCCCACAATGTGACAGGCGCCGTCTACATCAAAGAGGGAGAGGTCGTCAATGCGGTCTCCGGAAATCTCGAGGGGGAAGAGGCGTTTTACGAATTGGCGTCCCAGACCGACGGTTTTTTTAAATTCTATATTCACAACACCATCGCCGGCAGCAAGATCCAGCTCGGGAATATGGCGCTTCTGATGGAAGCTTCCCGGCTGGTCGACGAAGCTGTCGCTTTTCAGTCAATGATCAGCGCCATGGATGTTCGTCTTGCCCTGGCAACCCCTGAGCTTCCTGTACATGTGCGCGACCGGATTCCAGATGATGTGCTAACCCGCATAATGGCGCTTATTCGAGACGATAAAACCGTATATGAAATTGCAAGCGGTACCGGCATGAGCTGGCCGAAAACAGCCTCCGTGCTGATGGATCTGATCAATTGCAGCGTTGTCGTCGAACAAAAAGCGGGTCAGGTGGTGGAATAGAAGGCACTATTTAGTGCCTGAACGAAAACCGTCTTTTTCGCCAATCTCTGCGTCCGGCTCAAATTTTAATCCTCCAAATACGTCCAGTATTCCTGTGGTTAAAATTTTCGCCGTCCTTGACCTTGACGAAAAATCCTGGTTTTCGTTCGGGCACTATTTAACGTTCGACAAGTTATTTCAACAAAATGTTTTCCTGTTGTTGAGATAAGCGAACCCGGGTTTCATAGTATGGCTGCGTTGGGCTTCCCTTCGGATTTCATTTTTGTTGCGTATTGTTTGAGCAGGGCCACACACTGCTCGTTTGCGTTTATTAAGGGAAACAATTCGGTGATTTCCTGGCGGGCATGATTTTTAAGATGCTCGAAAAAAACACCGATTTTTTTAAGGGCGACCTCGCGGTCTTTTTCCTCCCTCAGGTTTTTTCCCATTGCCAGAACGAGCTTCAGACGGGTTTCCAGGACGCCATGTTCCTTTTGAAGATTCAGGACCAATAGGCTGGTGGTATAGGATGGATCACCGTTTAACGCCGCCGGGAAAAACAGGAGCTCCTCCGTTCTGAAATGATGTTCCAGGTCTTTTTTTAAAAACGCAAGAAATGAATGGAGCTCTTCCTCAAATGCCGGGTCCGGGTTTTCCTTGTTTTTTGAAAACCGGATCACGTAGTCGGCTATAATCTGATGTTCCTTTGAGAGCTTAAGTACTGCATTGTCAATATTACGAATTTGTGTCATATACTTGCCCGTCTTCTTACAGGGTGTGATCGATGCATGTGATATGGTAGCTTTTGCGTTGTACCTTGTGTGCCTCCCGTGCATTAAAACTTTTCAGTTTTTAATTCACATCACAGTTTCTGGTTCAATAAACCACGTCATCTTTACAGTATTGCATCGACACATTGCAAGCTTTCATTTACTCCTGCCTCCAGGCAGTGCAGGGGCAATGAGACTTACGGAAGTGCCGGCAATATGTGCTGGGTCGATAGAAGTTATTCAAATGTTCATCAAAACAGTACAGCAATTTTTCGGGGATAGTTGTCAGGCCGCTTTCATGACGCTGCGGATCGTGTTTAAAAGCTCGGTTTTATTTCCGCTTTTCTTTAAGTAAGCCGTAGCACCGGATTGCCGGATGGCCTCCGCCTGGTCGGCGGCATCAAACATGGAAAGACCGATGATGCGGATGCCGGGTTTTTCATCATGGATGATCCGGGTGGCTTCGATGCCGTTCATTTTAGGCATGCTGATGTCCATCAGGATCACGTCCGGTTCGAGATTCCGGGCTAGTTGCACGGCGTCTTCGCCATCTGCGGCTTCCCCGATAATGTCAATATCGGTGTAATGGGAAAGGAGCATGGAAAGACCCTGGCGTATCACGTCATGATCATCGACTAATATGACTCGGATACGGGTTGACCGCGTACCACCCATTGCCCCGGCATCCCCGTTTGCCGCTGCGGTTCCATGAACCGGAGCAGCAGCTGTCTCCTGCACATTTGAACCGGAGATTTGAATCTGTTCTTCGGGCAGGAGCTCTTGTTCCGGAATGATCGACGAAATGAAAAGTTTGGTAAGTTCGGGGTCAAACTGTTTGCCGGATGCTCGCCGTAGTTCGTCTATTGCTTCCCGTGGGTTAAATATCCGCCCATAAGGTCGTTTGTGGGTAATGACATCGTAGGTGTCAATAATTGAAAATACTCTGGACAAAAACGGGATCTGTTTTTCTTTCAAACCTCTTGGGTATCCGGTGCCGTCCCAGTGTTCCCGCTGGGTAAGAATTTCTTCGGCAATTTTTGCCGTTTCTCCGAAGGTCTTTGTAATCCGGAAACCGGCTTCCGGGTGACGTTTGATAATGTCCCATTCCCGTTCCGTAAGTTGATTGGACTTTCTGATCAGATACTCCGGAATCACTGTTTTTCCGATATCGTGAAGCCGTATCAACAAGAACAGATCTTCCATCTGACTGTCGGACAACCTCAGTTTTTTCCCGAACAGACGGGCAAGATCATCGATACGCGTCACATGATCATCAAATTCGGGCCATTTGTCCTGTACCTGGCGCAGCAGGGAGTTGATAACCGCCTTTTGGTTATCGTGACTCTCGGCGAGCTTGTTCTCATACATGTGTTCCTCGGCTTCACGGATGATTTGGTAGATATTGTCTTCCACAAATTTCTTTTCCGCCACACCTAAAGCGATACTCGGCACGATGATAGTCCCGCTGCTGGAGGCAACCTTTTTTTTAATCCGGGAAGCGATAAGGTTTGCGATGGTCGCATGGGTTCCCGGCAGGATAACGGCAAATTCGTCCCCGCCCCACCGGGCGATGATATCCTCGTTCCGGCAGGTTTCCTTTAATATCTCAGCAATTTTTCGCAACAGTTCATCGCCTTCATGATGACCAAACGTATCATTTACCAGCTTCAGGTTGTTAAGATCACCCATGATGAAACTCACCGGAAGCGAGCGCTCCGTATCCAGGCGTTTCATCTCTTCCTCGAAAAAGGCACGGTTATAAAGTCCGGTGACAGTGTCATGGAAACTCACATAACGGATTTGTTCTTCAGCCTGTTTGCGCTCGGTGATATCCCGGGCCACCATGATAATGCTCTCCAACTTGCCGTCGGGTTCAAATTCAGGAATAATACGTCCCCAGAAATGACGCTGCCCGAACAAGTACCAGAAACTGAATTCAGTATTGATTTGACGTCTTGTACGAATCGCTTTTCGCACCCCTTCCTCCCAGGGCGCAAAATATTCTTCCGGCATCCCCAATTCCAGATTGGTCTTGCCGATAAAATGCTCCTTTGAAAATCCGGTCATACGCTCATATGCCGAGTTGACGAACAGATAACGCATTTCCAGATCGAGTCGCACAATAAGATCCGGTGAATTTTCAACCAGGGTGCGGAACTCGAATTCAGTGCGCCGGATAGTACTTTCGATTTCCTTACTTCCCGTAATATCGCGAAAACTCGTTACAGCATGGCTGATTTTCCCTGTTTCATCGCAAACAGGAGAAGCTATCACGGATAATATCGTCCGGGAGCCATTTTGCTTTATAAAGGTAATTTCCTCATTCGTGATGACTTCTCCTCGTTTCAACGCTCGCCACGAGGGGTGTTGATCAACGGATGATTGCTCCTCGTGGGTCATGCCTGGTTTTTTAAATTGCTCCAGGTGTTGTTCCAGAGTCATGCCCAATATTTTCTCTGCGGCAATACCTGAAAGATTTTCATAATATTTGTTTGTGAGTCGAACAATACCTTTCGGCGCTTCAATTACCGTGATTCCTTCGGGTATGCTTACAAGGATAGCCTCGAGTATGCGGCGACGCTCCTCGGCTTCCTTTGCCCGGATCTCAGCCGCATTCAAGGACGAAAGAACCATTTGTTCCATCTCCTTGCGTCCCGTGATATCGCGCATCATGCCAATACGGTATATCGGTTGGCCTTTCTGGTCACGAATGACCCGGAAAGAGTCGGCCAGCCATCGATAGTCCCCCCTTTTGGATTTAAAGGCATATTCAAGCAAACCGGATGAACGATTCGAAGCATTGATCGATTCAAGTTCCCGGTTAACTTCGGAGATATGATCCGGATGCATTTGCTCCAAAATGGCATTCGTGCTCATGATGCTGAACTCTTCTGTGTTATAGCCGGTGATCTGTTTTATAACCGGACTCATATAATCATATGTGTCCGTTAGAAGATTCCTGTGGTAGGCGGCGTCCAGCGAGTTTTCAAGAACGGTCCTGAACCGGTTTACGCTTTCGCTCAATTGTTCATTTTCACGTTTGAGTTCACTTAAGGCTTCTTGATCCGAGAGGTTTTTTATCACGAGAAGAACCAGGTGCTTTCTGTTTTTTTGTTCGATCAGGCGGCCGCTTATCCGTATTTTATGTTCATTGTTTTCGGGGGTGGAAACAGTGATTCCCAGATCATCAAATTCTGCTTTTGTAGAAACAATAGAATCGAGCGCGGCAAGCAATTCCGGGGAGTTCCAATGATCGCTGG
>SLIE01000291.1 GCA_007135795.1 Desulfobacterales bacterium | reverse complement strand
TCACTTTTTCGAAATCGACAAATCCGGTCGCCAGGGCAATGTTTAAACCCTGTGTCGATCCCCCCGACAACTGCCGCACAAAATGCATTTAAAATGATTTTAAGGTAATCTTAATAAAAATAATAAACCGGGCTGGCCAATGATGATTATATCAGACATCTGCATCATAAAATAATGCATGGTCAAAAGCAAGCCAATTCATTTTAAACTGTTTGAGACCCAGAGCACCAATGAAACGCAGAGACATCAGAGATGATATTGTTGAAGCAGCAGAGGCGGGGCAGAAAAACAACGATCAGCAAGACGTTCAACCATAAAGAGAAAGGGGGACAGGTTTATAATAACCGGTCCCCCCTTTACAAAACCCCCGGGAATTATTCATCCCGGTAATATATATTAACCCGCTAATGCGGAAGTTTAGCCTTCATTCGTACTGCGTATACGCAAAACCAATTTGCCGGAAGCCTGAAGCAAATCAACTGAAAAACTGACCGATACCACCCTCATCTCACGGAGTCAAGAAAAAAAACCACCTGGGATCGTTTCAGCCCGCACCATTCAGTTGTTTTCTTTATATTCGGATATTTGTTTTTTGGTCCGGTTAATCCACCTGGTCACCTTGATTCCACGGGGGCAGGCTCTGGTACATTCAAAATGATTTTCACAAGCCCAGACGCCGTCGGGTTTATCGAGAACCTCGAGACGTGTATCAAATCCCTGGTCCCGGCTGTCTTCATTGAAACGAAATGCTTGCGCGATGATGGCCGGGCCGATGAAATTGGTGTTGTTGTCGAAAATGGGGCAGGCTGAAAAACAAGACAGGCATAAAATGCAATTGGTTGGATCATCAAATGCCCCCCGTTGTTCGGGAGACTGGATATATTCTTTTTCCGGCGGGGATTCGTCGTTGATTAAGAAAGGTTTTACAGATCGGTATTTATCAAAAAACGAATCCTGCTTGACAATCAGATCTCGCTGCACTGAAAAATGCCGTAACGGCTCGATCGCAATCACCGCTCCGTCTTTTTCGGCCACGTCCTGGACCAGCGTTTTGCAGGCCAGCCGATCTTTGCCATTGATCCGCATGGCATCCGACCCACAGACGCCGTGAGCACAGCTTTTGCGAAAACTGAGCGAACTGTCCGTGTAGTGCTTTATCCCCATCAGCACATTAAGCAGCCGGTCTGTCGGCTCCGCCGTGGCCTCATAACTCTGTTCATAAGGACCCGGGTCCGTTTCCGGATTATAGCGCAAGATTTTCACGATTATCCGCATCTATTTCTCCTAAATTATTGCATCCTTTAATATTTTCTTGCCTTTGGCGCCCATCGGGAAGTGTCCACGTCCATATAGGAGAGGCGTACCGTATTGTCTTCCAGGTGTGCCAGCGTATGCTTCAGCCAGTTGGCATCATCCCGGTTGGGATAATCCTCCCGGGAATGCGCGCCCCTGCTTTCTTTCCGGTTTTTCGCCGACACGGCGGTGATCAGGGATAGATCCAGAAGGTTTTCCAACTCCAGAACTTCAAGCAGATCCGTGTTGAATGACTTGCTGGTATCCCCCACACGGATATTTTTGTAGTCCTCCCGCAGTTCATTCAGGGCAGCGACGGCCCTTTCCATCGCCGGTTCGTTGCGATACACGCCGATGTCTTCCATCATGATGCGTTGCATCTTCTCTGTGAGATCGCTTCCCCGGGGCCTCTTTCTTCCGTTCCCCCTGCACAGGACGGCAATTTTATTTTTCGCCGCGACTGCGGCATCGGATTTTACATCAGGCCTGTCCGCCTGGCGGACAAATTCGGCAAGATGAATGCCGGCGCGTTTGCCAAAGACCACCAGGTCGAGCAGGCTGTTGGTCCCCAGGCGATTGGCCCCGTGAACCGAGACGCATGCGCACTCCCCGGCCGCGTACAAGCCGTCATAAAAATTGCCTTCCCCATCGCACCGAACCCGCCCATGCACATCCGTGGGGATACCACCCATGGCATAATGGGCGGTCGGCTGCACCGGTATTTTGCTGTCAGCCGGGTCGATGCCGAGATAAGTGCGACAAAAGCTGCTGATATCCGGCAATTTATTGTTGAGCGTTTCTTTTCCGATTCCAGTGGCATCCAGGTATACATAATCATCGATCCGCTTGTCGCCGCGAATTCCGTTCCCAAGCTTGATTTCAGAGATAACGGCACGGGAGACCATGTCCCGGGGAGCCAGATCGAGCAGTGTTGGCGCATAATGCACCATGAATCGTTCATCCGTCCTGTTCCGGAGTATGCCGCCTTCACCGCGCACGGCCTCTGATATCAGAATCCCCATACCCTGTATTCCCGTGGGGTGAAACTGGAAGAATTCCATATCCTCGAGTGGAACGCCGCGCCTGGCGAGCACGGCCGGTCCATCGCCCGTATTGGCATAAGCATTGGAGGTAATCTTGAACATCCGGCCGAACCCCCCGGTCGCAAACAGCGTGGCCCTGGCGGTAAACGTATGGATATCGCCGGTTGCCAGTTCAACGGCAACAATACCACCGCATGTCTTGCCATCAAGGATAACATCAATAACCTGGAATTCATCATAAAAGGTCACATCATGCTTGATACACTGCTGGTAAAGTGTCTGCAGGATCATGTGCCCGGTCCGGTCCGCGGCATAACAGGACCGTCGCACAGCAGCTTCACCGAAATTGCGGGTGTGCCCGCCGAACCGGCGCTGATCGATGCGACCTTCCGAGGTGCGATTAAATGGCAACCCTCGGTTTTCAAGGTCGTAAACGGCATGAACGGCTTCTTCGGCAAGCATCAGGGCTGCGGCCTGATCGACCAGGTAATCGCCCCCTTTCACCGTATCAAAAGCGTGCCATTCGGGCTTGTCTTCTTCCACATTCCCCAGGGCCGCGCTGATACCCCCCTGGGCAGCCCCCGTATGGCTTCTGACCGCGTGAACCTTTGAAAAAACGGCTGTCCTTGACCGCTTTCCAGCCTCGAGCGCTGCAAACAAGCCCGCTCCCCCCGCACCAATGACAAGCGCATCGAATTCGTGTATCAAACCAACCCCCTATTAGAAAGATTACGTGCCGGAATCTATGTAGTACCTGAACGAAAGCCGTCTTTTTCGCCAATCCCTGCGTCCGGCTCAAATTTTAATCCTCAAAATACGCATAGTATTCGTGCGGTTAAAGATTTCGACGTCCTTGACCTTGACGAAAAATCCTGTTTTTTGTTCCTGCACTATATATATAGTTATCCCGAACCATCATCCTGTCGAACGGTTCAAACGCTGAAGGGAATACATAGAACGGCAGGCCTGAGGCCTACCTGGTCTGAAGCGTGTATCGAACTGAGCGGGCAAGGTTGGTGCTGAGCCTTAGCGATACCTAACAATGAACTGGGCCCGGTCTTTGGTTTTTTGAGATAACTTCCATACTTTACGAGGTCGTCAAGATTCGTGGGGGAAAAAGAAAAGCGGGAATCCGGGCATAACATGCGGTTAATTCGTTCAGTGAGGCTGAAATGTGTGACGCTACATAAAACAGTTGCTTATTCCGGCATGGATATCAGTTCGATGAGTTCTTCGCGGGTAAAGGTTTTCAAAACGCCGGGGTCGTCTTTGGCAATCACGTCATCCATGAGATTTTTTTTGCGATCGATGATGGCGGCGATCTTCTCCTCCAGGGTGCCTTCCGTGACCAGCTTGAAGACCTGCACACCACGGGTTTGCCCGATTCGGTGCACCCGGTCCGTGGCCTGGTCCTCTCTGGCGGCGTTCCACCAGCGGTCGTAATGAATCACCACGGAACCACCGATCAGGTCGATACCGCTACCCCCCGCCTTGAGGCTCCCCACGAACACGCGGCAATCCGGGTCATCATTGAAACGGTCGATTTCCCTGCCCCGGTTGCGGGTTTTGCCGGTAATGCAGGCAGTCTGAACGTCGATGCCCTTGAGATAGTCGAGAATCATCTCCACCATGGTGATGAACTGACTGAACACCACAACTTTTTTCCCGTTGTCCAGGCAGGTCGTCAGCAGTTCCACGAAAAGTTCCCACTTGCCCGAGTCAAGACCGGACGTATCCATGCCCGCTTTTTTCCGGGAAAGGCTGCCGGGATGGTTGCATATCTGCTTGAGCAGTGTCAGCAGGGCAAAAATGTGAATATAGGGAATGTCGGTCTCCATGCGTTCAAGGCGGCTTAACAGCCCCGCACCCCGCCCGGCAATGGCATCCCGGTAAAGCCGCACCTGCGCTTCAGTGAGCTGGCAATAACGGGTATCTTCGATTTTTGCCGGCAATTCGTCCAGTACCGCTGATTTTGTCCGGCGAAGGGTAAACGGGGCGATTAACCGGCGCAATTCCCCCCGGCGTCCTTTGCCACCAGAATCGTACCGGGTTGTAAACGCGCTGTCATCCCCCAGGTAGCCCGGCAGCACGATATCCATCAAGGCTTTCAGATCACCAATGCGATTTTCAATGGGAGTGCCGGTCACGGCAATTTTCAGATCTGCCATCACGGTTGCGGCTGCCTCGTGGGATTTGGTTTGCGGATTTTTGAGATACTGGGCCTCATCAAAAGCGGCAACCGAAAAATGAATTTTGGCCAACTGGTCACTGTCACGCATCAATATGCCGTAAGAGGTAATCAATACGCTTCCCGGGGCCGACAAGTCACCGATTTCCCGGTCCGTTCCGTAATAAACCATCCCGCAAAGCCCAGGAGCGTATTCCCGGATTTTACGCTCCCAATGAGAAAGTACGGTAGTGGGGCACACGACAAGACCAGGCCTCGTCTTTCCATTGTTTTGCAATAGCCACACCATCAATGCCATAACCTGGTGGGTTTTTCCGAGCCCCATCTCATCGCAGAGCAACCCACCAAAACGGTTTTGATGCAAAAAAGCCAGCCACTGCGCCCCGTGCCGCTGGTATTCGCGAAGGGAGCAAGACATGCCTGAAAGATTCGTCAGCGCGGCAGGTGGTCGCATTTCAAGAATTGCGGCCACGCTACCTGAATCATCACCGTCCCCGGGGTCATTGACCGTAACCGGCGTCTCAAATGCGGCGTGCAGCCGGAAAAGATCCACACGGGACATTTTGAGCTGCCGGTTTCCCGCAGCCAGTTGACGGGAAATATCCGTGCCGGGCTGTCCGGTAACTGCATCCAGATCGACCGACCAGGCGTCCACCCACCCGTCGTCCACATCCAGCCAGCGTCTTCCGTTCATCCGTGCGTCGTAGATATCGGTCAGTGAAACCGAGGCATTGTCCCCGAACCCATATTTCACGGAGAGCCAGCACCAGTCGCGGTCTACCGCGGTCGGATCGATTTCTATCCGGTTGCACACCTGGTGAATTTTCAGGCGTTGCACACTCTCGTCGACGATATTGGGCGGCGAGAAAATGTCGCCGATTTTTTCAATAACCGCCGGCAATCGATCTTTTGGAATCTTTTTTGAATATTTTCCGCCAAACATCTCCCAGAGCCGATCCGGATTTTTCCAGGTAGCCAGAACTTTTTGGTCCGGAATGTACACGGTATTTCCGTACCAGAATTTTTTCAGGGGCCGCCGTTCATAGGCTCGGG
>SLIE01000050.1 GCA_007135795.1 Desulfobacterales bacterium | reverse complement strand
TGTCCACATCCGGGAAACGATCAAACGGAAAAACCGCTTCCTTGACCGAAACATGCACCGGTGTCACCTGGTCCGTCATGCCGATATCGGACAGGGTTTCACCCAGCATTACCCGGGTGGCAATCCCGGCCAGCGGAACACCGGTTGCCTTGCTTACAAAAGGGACGGTTCGTGATGCACGGGGATTGACCTCCAGCACGTACAGTCGGCCATCCCGGATGGCAAACTGAACGTTCATCAAGCCGATCACATTTAATGATTTCGCCATCGCTTTTGTGGCGGATATAATCTCTGTCATCTCCTCCGGCTTCAGTGAATGCGGTGGCAGGACGCAAGCCGAATCCCCGGAATGGACCCCGGCCGCCTCGATATGCTCCATGATCCCGCCAATAACGGTCGTTTTTCCGTCCGATATGGCATCCACGTCGATTTCAACGGCATTTTCCAGAAACTTATCAATCAATACCGGGTATTCGGGAGATGCAACGATCGCAAGACGGGTATAATTTTCCAGTTCCCCCCGGCTGTATACAATCTTCATTCCCCTTCCCCCCAACACGAAGGAAGGTCGAACTATTACCGGATAACCGATTTCTTCGGCGATCGCGAGCGCCTCTTCAACAGAACGGGCCGTGCCGTTGGGCGGTTGAACCAGTCCCAGTTCATTCAACATGGTTTGAAAATGTTTTCGATCCTCAGCCCGCTCGATATCATCCGGATGGGTGCCGATAATCGGCACGCCGGATGCCGTCAGGGACAGACTCAGATTCAAAGGGGTCTGCCCACCAAACTGAACGATTACGCCGTCCGGACGCTCGGTCTCCACAATATGCAGCACGTCCTCGTGGGTAAGCGGCTCAAAATAAAGCTTGTCCGATGTGTCATAATCCGTACTCACCGTTTCCGGGTTCGAATTCACCATGATGCTTTCGATCCCCATCTTCCGGAGTGCAAAAGACGCATGCACGCAGCAGTAATCAAACTCGATTCCCTGCCCGATCCGGTTTGGGCCACCCCCCAGGATCATGATTTTTTTCCGGTCCGTTACCCTGGCTTCGTCTTCCGTTTCATAAGTGGAATAATAATACGGCGTGGCAGCCGGAAATTCCGCCGCACAGGTATCCACCTGCTTGTATACGGGGCGCAACGATAATACGTTACGCATCTCCCGGATATGCGCAGCGCTCGTTTCTGTCAGGTGGCCCATCTGAAAATCTGAAAAACCCGCTTTTTTGGCTTTCACGAGCAAATCCGGGGTAATATCCGACCCTGCGTTTTCGATTTCCCTCTCCATCTCGACTATAAGACGCAAGTGATGCAGAAACCAGGGGTCAATACCGGTATAATGATAGATATCGTCAACGGAGATGTTCGCCTTGAGCGCCTGCCAGAGATAAAACACCCGATTTGATGACGGTTTTGAAATTTTCTGAATAATATCGTCTGTATTTGAAACCAAATCATCGTCTTTGCCGTCCGCCCCGAAACCGTATCGCCCGATTTCCAGGGAACGCAGCGCCTTTTGAAACGCTTCGGAAAATGTGCGGCCGATCGCCATCGTCTCCCCCACCGATCGCATGGACGTGGTAAGAACATCCTCGGCCTCGGGAAATTTTTCAAACGTCCACCGGGGGATTTTAACCACGCAATAATCGAGGGCAGGCTCAAACGAGGCCACCGTTTTTCCGGTAATATCGTTGGTGATTTCATCCAGCGTGTACCCTACCGCCAGCTTGGCCGCAATCCGGGCAATAGGGAAACCCGTGGCCTTGGAAGCCAGCGCCGAACTCCGCGACACCCGCGGGTTCATTTCGACCACGATCATCTCGCCATTTTCGGGATTAACCGCAAACTGAACATTGGACCCGCCGGTTTCAACCCCGATTTCCCGCAATATGGCGATAGATGCATCCCGCATGATCTGGTATTCCCGATCTGACAGCGTCTGGACCGGGGCCACGGTAATGCTGTCCCCGGTATGAACCCCCATGGGATCGAAATTTTCAATGGAACAGACAATGACCGCATTGTCATTTTTATCCCGCATGACTTCGAGTTCATATTCTTTCCACCCGAGCACCGACTCCTCGAGCATGACCTGGTTGATCAAGCTTGCATCGATCGCCGCGGCCGCCATAACATCCAGTTCTTCCGGGTTATACGCCACTCCGCCACCCGTCCCCCCAAGGGTGAAACTGGTCCGCAGAATAACAGGAAAACCGATCTCCCCGGAAGCTTCCCGCACCGCCTCCATATCCCCCACGGTAAAGCTTTTGGGTACCCGCAGACCGATTTTTTCCATGGCCGCGCGAAATTTCTGCCGGTCCTCCGCCTTTTCGATCGATTCCAGATTGGCCCCGAGCATCTCCACACCGTATTTTTCCAAAACTCCCGCCTTTGCCAGGGCAATAGCGGTGTTCAGGCCGGTCTGGCCCCCCAGTGTCGGCAACACGGCATCCGGTCTTTCTTTTTCTATAATCATTCCAACTGCTTCAGGCGTGATTGGCTCAATGTACGTGATATCCGCCATATCCGGATCCGTCATAATCGTCGCGGGGTTGCTGTTCACCAGAATTACCGTGAAGCCATCCTCTTTCAGGGCCTTGCATGCCTGCGTCCCTGAATAATCAAACTCGCACCCTTGGCTGATAATGATCGGCCCCGCCCCTATTATCAAAATCTTCTTTATATCTGTACGCTTCGGCATTTTCTCAAATTTCAGTTATGATATTTATGTTTTTGCACGGCCCCTCCAACACAGCACGGACGATCACTTATCCCTGGTCATCATTTGGACAAAGTCCCCGAACAACCCCGTGGCATCATTGGGTCCGGGCGCAGCCTCGGGATGATACTGAACCGCAAACAGGGGGTATTTTTTATGTCGCAATCCCTCAACAGTATTGTCATTCAGGTTTATGTGCGTGACTTCAAGGATATCCGGATCAATATAATCCGCATCCACCGCAAAACCATGATTCTGGGCGGTTATATCCACCTTGCCGGTGACCAGGTTCTTTACCGGCTGATTTCCCCCGTGATGCCCGAATTTCAGCTTGTAGGTTTTGGCGCCCAGGGCAAGCCCGATTAATTGAATTCCCAGGCATATTCCAAAAATCGGCCGATACCCCAAAAGGTTGCGGATGGTATCCACCGCATAATCGACCGGTTCGGGGTCGCCCGGCCCGTTTGAGAGAAATATCCCATCCGGGGAAAGGCCTTTTACGGTTTCGGCCGTGGTTTTCGCGGGAACCACCAGTACTTCGCACCCCGCATTCTCAAGAGATCGCAAAATATTGTATTTGATCCCATAATCGAATGCGACAACCCGGTATTGATTATTACGCCAAACAGATTCAGGGCCCTGTATATCCGCATGACACGGCTCAGGTTGCCCGTTTTTCCAAAAATAGGGGAGATCCGACGAAACAGCTGCCACCAGGTCTTGTCCAACCATGGAAGGGATCGACCTTGCCTTTTGCGCCAACGAAACCGGATCCGGATCCGACGTCGAGATAACCCCCCGCATGGCGCCAACCGTCCTTATATGACGGGTCAGGGCACGGGTATCCAACTGATCGATCCCCATTTTCCCGTATGAAACCAGGTAATCCCTCAATGTTTCAGTCATGCGGCAGTTGCTCGGAAATTCCTGGTACTCGCGGATAATAAACGCCTCCGCCTGAATGCCGGCAGACTCCACGTCCTGCTGATTCACCCCGTAATTTCCGATCAACGGATAGGTCATCGTCACGATCTGTCCCTTGTACGAAGGATCGGTCAGTATCTCCTGGTACCCGGTCATGCTCGTATTGAAAACAACTTCCCCACCGGCCTCACCGTCACCGGTAAAGCATCTGCAGGGAAATGTCCGCCCGTCTTCCAATGCTAATAATGCTTTCATTGCCGTTACGCTCTTACATGTATAATTTGCGGTTACTTTCCATTTAGTGCCCACTACCGGTCCAGCGTTCGGGCGTCACAGCGGTTCGTTTTCCGTGAGGGCCCATATGCCGCAGGGACACGCACCGGCACAGAAGCCGCATCCGATGCAGCGCCCCGGATCAACCCTGTACTCGAAGTGATCACCGGGGTCAATCGTTACACGACTGATGGCCGCCTGCGGACAGACAGTTTCACAGATGCCGCAGTCCCGGCAGGTGCCACACGAGGAGCAATTTGCGGAGCACTGGTCGATTCCTGAAAAACCGGTGAGTCGGGAATCGAAATACTCGAGACTGATTCTCGATTTGTCGATCACACCCGGACTCTCGATATAAAACTCCTGAAACCCGGCATGCTCGCTCAGTTCAATATCTTTTTTTCCCGCCAATTCATAGGATTTTTTATCATCACCCCCGCCTTCCCCTTCAAGTAGCCTGGCAATCGCAAAAGCCGCTTTCCGTCCGGCACCGATGGAATCCGTAAGCAGTCCCGGCCGCACCACATCACCGATGGCAAATATCTGCGGGTCGGTACTCCTGAAATCCGTATCGATCTGGATAAACCCTTTTTCAGTTTTCACTGTCTCCGGCAGAAAATCGACATCCGGCATATCTCCAATGGAAATCACCACTGTATCGGCTTCCATGAGTTCGCCCGAATTCAGCACAACCCCCTCCTGGGTAATCTCGCGTGTAAAACAGGGCCATTTAAATATGGCGCCTACGGCTTCGGCATGCGTTTTCTCCTTACCGAACGCGGCAGGTTTCTGGACATCGATCAGCGTAATCGATCGTGCGCCCAATCGGTGTGCCTCCACGGCAACATCACACCCCACGTTGCCCGCTCCGATAATGACGACCCGCGCCCCCGGATCAACCGGATCAACCGGATCACTTGATTTCGCCCGGGCCAAAAAATCATTGGCGGAAAATGCCCGCTCAACGCCCGGAACCGGCAGCATGCGTGGTTTGCGTGCGCCTGTCGCGATTACAAGAAATTCATAATCTTCCTTCATCTGCACAATGTCATCCGCTGTCAACTTCCTTTCGAGCTGCACATGCCCGATCACCTTCCGCACCCGTTCCAGTTCCGCATCCAGAACCTCCCCGGGGATGCGGCTTTCCGGTATAAGGGCGCTGATCTTTCCGCCAAGCCGATCGGACATGTCGTATATGATCGGTTCATGCCCAGCCAGACGCAACTGCCAGGCCGCTGATATTCCCGCTGCTCCGCCACCGATGACGGCGATCTTCCGTCCGCTGGCCTCCGGCAGTTCCGGGGCCTCGGTTTGCACCCCTGCCTTTCCCAGCAAGGTGATATCCACGGGTGACATCATCGCCTGTTCCCGGGTACAGGCCCCCATGCAGATGTTGGGACACAAATGTCCGCAAACCGTGGCCGGAAAAGGTGTGTACTTCAGGGCCAGTTCCATGGCTTCCCTGGTTTTCCCTTCCCGCACCAACCGCCATCGGTCAAGCACCGGAATCCCTGCGGGGCATGCGTCCTGGCACGGCGGCATGTATTTCCGGTTTTCCCATACCGGAACGAACCGGCGCAATTCCCCGGTTGTAATGAGTGATACCGGACTCATGTCAATATCCGTCAGATCCCCCACAAGGCCGCCCTTGCCAAGCTCCCTGTCCCACAC
>SLIE01000186.1 GCA_007135795.1 Desulfobacterales bacterium | reverse complement strand
TGCGGGGGCGTAGTTCAGTTTGGTTAGAACGCCGGCCTGTCACGCCGGAGGTCGCGAGTTCGAGTCTCGTCGCTCCCGCCACCAATCAAGGGGTTCAGATAATATCTGAATCCCTTTTTTGTTAGTTCCTGGGGATATTACATTCACGCGTAATCAAATTCTGTCGTCCTGTCCTCCGATTGTCCCGGATCCATTGCATTGAAATTTGATGGACTCGTAAAGAGTCGAGGCAAGACGGCTTTGTAAACGTTCGAGATCAAGGCTTGCGCAATCTCGAAGAATGCAGCGTAATTTCAACCCGCCAGATACAACCAGAAAACAAAAGTCAGTGCTGAAGCAAACGTGTTAGTGGAAATCGCTGCCACGGCAAAATCCGTATCACCATTCATTTCCCATGCCATCACATAGGCTATTGTCGCAGTTGGTGAAGCCAGCAAGATGAGCGCCGGCAAATAATCGGCAGATGGTACTCCGCAGAGGCGATAGAAGAGCAATCCCAACCCGGGAAGCAGGATCAATTTAAGGAGACCGGCAACACTGACTGCAAAAAAATTCTTACTTATCAAAAGGGAAAGCGATGCCCCAATCAGCAAAAGCGCCAGTGGCAGCGCCATGCCGCTGATAATATCGAGAGTGCTTGTAACAATCGGATGAAGCGGTATTTCAAGGGCAGAAAACAAAATCCCCACGAGTGCGGAAATAACCACCGGATTGCTAAGAATTTTTCTCACCATTTCAAATATCTTTTCTCCGGATTTATCGCCACTGCTATAATATTGCAAGATGAAAACCGAGAGGAAATTTTGCAGAATCATCAGAAACCCAGCTATGATACTGGCACTGGCAAGACCACTGTCGCCCAGGAAGTAATAAGCGACCGCAAGTCCGATATAGCCAAGGTTCCCATGATACGCACTTTGCATAAAGGTGCCGATCTGACTGTTTCCCATGCGGACGAGCCGGCACCCCCCCCATGTCAGAAGAAAAAAAAGGATCAGCGTGGCAAGGGTAATGAGCGCCACCTGACTGTTTAAATCCCTGCTTAGGGAACCCTGACTGATTGCATGAAAGATCAATACAGGAATGGCCAGGTAGAAAACCAGTCGGTTGGCAGGGCCTATAAATTCTTTCGGAATAAACCCCCTTTGACGCGCTATCCATCCAATGGTGATCACAACAAATATGGGGATAATGGTGGCAATAATATGCATAAGAATATCATTTCAAAAAAATTTAAAAACCAATTCCTGCTGCCGGATAACAGCCATACGAATACGGCCGTAAAGTCGCGACCAGTAGTTCAAGATCAAGGCTTGCGCAATCTCTAAGAATGCAAAATACTTAATTGTACGTCAAATTCTGAGGAATTGCGCGTAACGGAGATATCGGCCTTTTTTGCGAACGCATAAAATTTAACTTTACAATTTAAAAATATTATAACAACATAAAATTTTATAACACATCATCAGGTTCCCAAATCTGAGCTATTATTTATATCCGACTTCAATGATACCATCCCCTGGCTTCCTGATTCGATAGTATTTTCACTCACTTTTTTACGGTTTATCACCAATTCATCCAAAGTGATCAACATATGCCTGAAAAAAGAACCCCAAAACAAAATGACACTCCAGACGGTTCGGCAAGCCCGTGGAAGATCCCCGATGTTTTGATGAACGCACCGATCGGATTTTTCATATCCACCCCTGAAGGCAGGTTCATCGCTGTCAATCAGACCTTGGCGTTGATGTACGGTTATGAAACACCTGAGGCGGTTGTTGCCTTGATAACGGATATTGGCATGCAAGTTTATTCCGATCCAGATGATAGAATAAAATTCAAACAGTTTCTGGAAAACACCGGAGAGATTCTCAATTATGAATATCCAATGCGTCGTCGTGATGGTTCGGAGTTCTGGGCATCCACTAATGTCAGGGCCATCAGGGATCAAAGTGGAAAAATCGTCTGCTTCGAAGGATTTACTTCGGATATCTCTGAACGCAGAAAAACCCAGGAATTGCTGATCCAGCAAAAGCACGACGCTGAAGTCGCCAACAAGCAATGGGAAAACACCTTTGATGCGGTTCCCGATCCGATCGCGCTGATTGACAATGATTACCATATTATCCGTGCCAACAAAGCCATGGCTGAACGTGTAAATGTTTCCCGGGATGATATTACAGGGCGTATTTGTTACGAGGTGGTGCACGGTCTGCCGGGACCTCCTGCCTATTGCCCACATCCTGAAACCTTAAGCACCGGCAGCACGGTATGTAAGGAAGTATTCGAAAAGCAATTGAACGGGATCTTTGAAATGTCTGTCACCCCCGTGCATGATTCGGAAGGGTGTTTTTTAGGGAGCGTGCACGTTGCCCGGGACATCACGGCGCGCAAAGGCGCGGAGAAGGCCCTCAGAGAAAAAACAGAGTTGTTGCAACATATAACGGACAATATGTTCGATCTGGTTTCATTGGTCGACCTTGAAGGGAATTATAAGTTCTTAGGGGGATTTCACGACATCCTGGGATACGATCCCAAAACGTTGATGGGCAGAAATGCCATGGAATTTATCCATCCCGACGATGTGCCTGAAATGGTATCCACGCTAGAGTCATTTCTGGCCGACCCTGAAACTGGTCGTAACGTTGAATGCAGATACCGGCGTGCGGATGGCGGTTATACATGGCTGGAAACCGCTGGAAGGCCAATCCTCGATGAGCTTGGAAATCCAAAGGAGATCGTATTAAGTTCAAGAGATATCACTTTGCGCCGCGAGGCTGAAAGAAACGCCCTCAACGAGCGAGACCGGTATTCCAATGCTATCATCGAGACCACGCAAGACAGCTTTCTGCTGCTTGATGCCGCGGGGTCAGTAATCGGGACCAACGAAGCTTTCTGCCGCATGTCAGGCTATACTAAAGAAGAATTGCTGAAAATGCACATTGCCGATCTGAACTATGATTCAGCGAATGTCGACCTGGCCAATCAAATTAAACGGATTCAAAAAAAAGGATCGGCGCTTTTTGAGTTCCGTTATCTAAAAAAAGACGGCCACCGTATCGATGTCGAGGCGTCCACCACCTGGCTGAACACCGACGGTGGTAAAATAATCTGTTTTTTCAGGGATGTTACGAAACGAAGGCAGGCAGAGGCAGCCCTCAGGCGTTCTGAAGAGGAAAAGTCCCTGATCCTCAATGCAACCTCGGAATTGTTCTGCTATTACGATTTGGACTTGCGTGTCCTTTGGGTGAACAAAGCTGCTTGTGAATCCGTGAATCAACCTGCAGAGGCTTTGTTCGGTAGACATTGTTATGAACTTTGGCATGAGCGTTCAGTGCCGTGTGAAGGATGCCCCGCATTATTGACAAAAGAAACAAAAATGCCTCAGCAAAAGGAGATTCAGACACCTGATGGCAAGGTTTGGCTTTTGCGCAGTTATCCGATTCAGGATAAAAACGAATCGGTCGTGGCAATTGTTGAATTTGCCAAAGACATCACTGAAAGAAAACACGCTGAAGAATCGTTATTGTACTTGAATGCAACACTGGAGCAACAAGTGGCCGAGCGCACCGAAGTGGCCGAGGTCCGGGCAAAGCAACTCCAGGCCCTGGCGGTGGAACTTGTTGAGGCTGAAGAGCGGGAACGCCACCGGATTGCCGGAATTTTGCACGATGATCTGCAGCAGCTTATCGCCAGTGCCCGAATGCAGGTACAGCTGGCATCCGAAAAAGCAGACCCCGGTCCCACACTGAAAAATGTTGAGAAATTGCTTAGAATCTCTCTTGAAAAATCCCGACGGTTGTCTCATGAATTGAGCCCGCCGGTCCTGCACCAGTTTGGTCTGGCTGCCTCCTTGAAATGGTTGGTTCGGCATATGGATGATCAGTTTGAACTGAAAGTTCAGCTGGAAACAGAAATTGCACCTCAAATAAAAGGGGTACCGCTTCAAATATTTCTTTTCCGTGCCGCCCAGGAACTTCTGTTCAATTGCGTCAAACATGCTGGTGTGAATAATGCTGATATCCGCCTTTGGGGCACTGACAACGAGATCTCGCTCTCGGTTAGCGATACGGGGCAGGGTTTCAATCCGGACATTCTGAATTCCTTTGAGGGAAAAACCGGCCTGGGATTGAGGAGTCTGAGAGAACGGGCCTATGCTATCGGCGGTAATCTGGCCGTCGAGAGCGCATCAGGACAAGGTAGTCGGTTCACCCTTACTGTTCCGATCCATCTGAACGTCGTCAGCGAAGCTGAAAAGATTACCCGTGCAAAGTCTCCAACACCTGAAACACTTGAAAAACAAATGATGATTTCAGGCTCTGAAACCATCAAGGTTCTGTTTGCAGACGATCACAAGGTGATGCGCCAGGGATTGATCGGAATCATTTCGGATCAGCCGGGAATTCAGTTAGCGGGCGAAGCGACTGATGGGGAAGAGGCATTGGCGCTTGCCCGGCAACTCAAACCCGATGTGATCATAATGGACGTTTCCATGCCTAAAATGGATGGAATAGAAGCCACGCGAAGGATCAAGATGGAGATGCCCGAAGTGCGGGTGATTGGACTTTCCATGTTCGAAGACGAGGATATTACTCAGAAGATGTACCAGGCAGGGGCGGATGGATTTGTCAGCAAAAGCGAATCTTCTGCAAAACTGTTGGAGGCGATTTACAAGTTGGCCGGGACGGATATGGCAGAATAACGCTCTCAATACTTCCCCTGATTCAAGAAACGGTCATTTTATGCTGGCGAATCCACTTTTGCATTGCCTCGGGCGACATCACTTCAGGGTTGCCGTAATCCTTTTCCCCCGCATCTTGTAACTCTATCGGCAAATGGTCGATAATTCTTTCCAGATCCTTATAGTCGACAATCTCCTCATCAAATACCCGCGCCATTTCCTGACTGGCGGATGTGAGGAGCAGATTGTATCGGCGCATGGACTTCAACAACCCCGAGATCAGCATCTCCCAAGTCGTCATCGGTTGCTGCTTGGCCGTCGCCGACTCAGCTGCAGAATCGAGAAACGCAAACGGGGTTTGCGCAAACGCTTCATCGCGGGCGATGAAAGCGGCGATCCAATCGGTGTCAAAAGAAAAATCAAATACCGTCGGATTGGCAATTATCTCCTGGAGGAGACGGCTTTCGTACAGCTTGAAAGCAGCCTGAGTATCCAGAATATCACGAGAAAATATAGCCTGCCCGATCATACGCTGCATGTGGCGCAAATTTTTAATACCAATACCCCAACGGGCGCTATCTTTAACCAGTACCGAATCCGGATGCTTGCGGTTGCCCAGTACAACCCTGATACCGTCTTGTAAAAATGGCCGTAGTAGCAGGCCGATTTGCCCCAGGTGTACGGAATTGTCTGCGTCGGTATAAATGACCGCTTCAGCGCCATCGGCGATTGCCTGGCTGCAACCCAGAATAATTGCCCCAGCCTTTCGCGAGGCATCGGCTGAAGTGAGACGCCGCAGCGGGCCCGCGCTAGCGGGCAGATGATCGGCCAGAAACATAACCCGGATTTTATGGTTTTTACCATACCCGGCCGCAATTTCCCGGGCCAATTCACCGCTGGCATAAGGACAACCAT
>SLIE01000296.1 GCA_007135795.1 Desulfobacterales bacterium | reverse complement strand
GACCCCGAATGTAACAAGGCTGTTTTGTCCCGCAAAACAGGCGGCTGTATCGATCGCCTTGTGAAAGATTTCAATACCGGGTATCAGATGATCGGAAGGGAGCACAAGCAATATGGCCTCGGAATTCTGGTGCATGGCCAGGATCGCCGCTACCGCAACGGCAGGGGCGGTATTGCGCCCCGTCGGTTCCAGCACCAGCATGTGTGGCTTTACATCGATCTCCTTTAGTTGATCAGCAATGATGTACCTGTAGGTTTCATTGCAGATGATGATCGGCTCAACCACACCTTCCGCTCCGATAACCCGAAGGGCGGTCTGCTGAAGGAGTGACCTGTTTTGCGTCAGGTTCAGAAGCTGTTTCGGGTAAAGCCGCCGGGAAAGGGGCCAGAGCCGGGTACCGGACCCTCCTGCCAGTATTACGGGAATAATCATAGCCATATTTTTTCACCTGTCATGGGGCGTTCTAACACAAAATATCTCAAAATAAAGTTCACCAAGGAGAACACAGAGAGAGAGAAAAAAATATTGTTTAATCCGCCCCCGGGGATAACAACGCAAAACCTGTGACCGAATCAAATTTTCGAATTGCACTGACATCCGTCAACTCGAACAGGACCGCTTCCATTATATGCCACACCTTTACCCCCGTGCGCACACAACCGGTGATGGTTTCATCTTCCCTGCCGCAGGCCATGTGCATGTGAAGCACCGGTTTATTGTTTTCATCCGGAAAAATCGTCCCCACGCCGGCAACCTCGTTTACATTTTCAATGAGCTTCGTCATGGGGGTAATGACTTCGGAGCGCCCGTCTTCCGGTCCCACCACAAACCGGCTCCCCTTGTCAGCGCCGCCAAGGATGACAAGTGCCCCCGCACTTACATTGTTTTCAACGGCAAGTCCTTCAATGGCGTCATGCACGATGTCCCCGTCTTCGAGTCGAATCACAAATACCCTGCCGAATTTCGCTTCTGTGTATTTCATGGGTTGCCTGTTCCTGTTTAAATTTTACTCATTTTGGCCCAAATGACTGGCCATGGCGATAAGAAACCGTTCCTTCGGGCACGCCGATGCATAAACGCCCCGCTCGAGGGACTACACACCCAACCGGGTGCGCCTCCGGAAGGTGGGATGCAATTTCGGCAAACACGTCCTCCCGGCACGCAAACAACAATTCATAATCATCCCCCCCGGCCAGTATCTGACTCACGGGATCCAGTCCGTATTTGTCACAGTATGCCGCAAGGCGGTCATCGATGATCATGTTCGATGGCTCAAACCGGATGCTTGCACCGGAAGCCGATGCAATGTGAGAGGCGTCCCCGTAAAGCCCGTCACTGATATCCATTACGCACATTACCCCGTGTGAGAAAAGAACGGCCGCTGCATCGAATCGCGCCTTTGGAGATTTATATTTTTCAATCAACCCGGGAAAGGAGAAATCGCCCTTGGCCAGACATTCCAGGCCGGAACGGGCAAGGCCCAACGGTCCGGTCGCGTAAAGCCCGTCACCCGGTGTAGCCGCGCTGCGCAGGGGAAAAATATCGTTCCCCTTCCCTGCTGCAAACAGGTCGAGCGCCAGCACCGGTCCAACGGAGACGTTCCCGCCGCCAAGCTCAACATTGTGACCCGTCAGCGCCGAATCGATCCCCCGATACAATTCAACCACATCCGCCTCGGCAATATCGGCCGGAACACAAAGATTGACAAACAGCCCCACAGGCTTTGCATAAGATGCGGCAAGATCGCTCAACGTAATTTCAACCGCTCTTTTTCCGATTTCATCCATTTCCTGCCAACAACTTCGGAAATGGACCCCTTCTCGTTGTGTATCCGTTGTAAATACCGGCTTTTCTATATTTTTAAACAGGGAGGCATCATCACCCGGCGGGATTTTCATGAATGTTTTTCCCAAAGTCGATTGGCAACCGGCAAGGATTTGGTCGATGAGTTCGAACTCATCCTTCCACGGCGCTTTCAGATCGCGCCGGGGAGACCCGCACACGGCCCCCAGGCTCAAGGCTTTTTCCAAAGGGTCATCAGCCCTGGTGATCGTGCTGATAACGGCAACACCATTTGCCCCGCTCGAAAAACAACTGCCGGCATTACCGGAATCGATCCCCCCGATGGCCACCACCGGTAAGGATGACTCCCGCACAACCCGCGCAAGCCCTTCAAGGCCGATAACCGGGTCGGCATCCGCCTTTGTCGAGGTATGAAAAACAGGACCGGTACCAATATAATCGCAATTCGACAAATCCGTTGTCAAGAGTGCGTCCGTCGTGGATACGGACGCACCAATAATGGCATACCCGCCCAGTATCCAGCGGGCGGCTGCATGCCTCTCATCTGACTGGCCCAGGTGAACGCCATCCGCATCGACAGCCCGGGCCAGCAGGATGTCGTCATTCACGATAAACGGAACCCGGTTAATCCGGCACAGACGCCGTATCGATGTCAACGCTATAAAATCCGTGATGTGAAAATGCTTATTCCGGTACTGAACCATTGTGGCGCCAGCGGATATGGCAATTTCAACCTGTTTTTCAAGGCCAAGTGGCGAATCACAGTCAACAATGAAATAAAACCTGAGCCGGGATGAAAGATCAGGTGCCGTCATATATTATCCGTTTCTTTCTGTAAAGTGCCTGGGGTATTGTTCTAATTCTGCCACTATTTATTGTCGTAACTGTTTTTGCCATCAAGAAGCCGAGTGCACGACCGATATTTCATCGCATGCGGCATGCGCGGGCGGCGGGCCGAACATGTCGAGCCAGCGGTTAAACCGGTCGACCTTGGATTTGCCGAATTTTTTCAGCGACGCGCGGACACTGTCAACCGTGTGCATCGTCCCTGCGGGGGCGGGGGTTTTTGAGAAAAACAGATCCGCATAGCAGATAATTTTCTCCTCGATGGTTTCCGGGCGCATATCCCGAACCGGGATGGGGAGCCCCATCCCGCTTATGTCGCATACTTCAAGACCGACACCGACATGACGTTCGCAAACCATGGCATGCCGGTACAGGCCATGCTTTTCAAGAAGGGTGCGCCCAAGATACCCATGGCACACGTAATCATAATCGCCACTGCACCCGATACCCGGAGAATGGGTAAAAAATATGCCAATATCGTGAAGCATCGCGGCTTCTGAGACAAAATCGATATCCGGTTCCAGATGGGCCACACGCAGGGCAATCGACACGGCAGCACCGGCAACCATTTCCGAATGGCGCACAAGCACATCGTGCGCCAGAGTGCCCGGGGTGTAATAAAGATTTATAATATCAACAATCCCGTTATTCATGAAACCATCTTCTGACATGCGCCGGCTCATACATTGAACTTTCCATTTTGCTGCCCGGTATTATCCGCAAACAAAACCTTTTCAATAAAGGGGTCTATCCCGCCATCCAACACGGCATCGACATTGCCGATATCCATGTTGACACGATGGTCCTTGACCATCTGGTAAGGGTTCAGCACGTAAGAACGGATCTGGCTCCCCCAGGCGATCTCTTCCTTGTTTTCGTGAATCTCCTGGAGCTTCTTCTCCTGGATCTGCTTTTCATGCTGATACAGGCGCGCCCGAAGTACTTTCATCGCTTTTTCGCGGTTTCGGAACTGAGATTTTTCCTGCTGACACTGTACCACGATATTGGTCGGGAAATGGGTAATGCGAACGGCACTGGAGGTCTTGTTGACATGCTGCCCCCCTGCCCCACTTGCCCGGTATGTATCGATCCGCAGATCGTTTTCATCGATTTCAATAACAATATCATCATCGATTTCAGGATAGACAAATACGGATGCAAACGACGTATGGCGTTTGCCGCTTGCATTGAATGGCGAGATCCTGACCAACCGGTGAACGCCGGTTTCCACCTTGAGAAACCCGAAAGCGTTTTCACCCTTTACGTTGAAGGTGACACTTTTAATTCCCGCCTCGTCACCCTCCTGAAAATCCACCAGTTCGACGTTGTAGCCTTTATTCTCACACCAACGGCTATACATCCGAAACAGCATCTGAACCCAATCCTGCGCATCGGTTCCGCCGGCGCCGGCATTGATCGACACAATTGCATTGCGGTCATCGTCATCGCCGTTTAACATAGCCTGCAGGGAAACCTCTTTGAGCTTTTTTTCGAGCGCCCCTACCTGACGTCCCACCTCGGCCAGGGCGTTTTCATCGGATTCTTCCATGGCAAGTTCCAGAAGCACATCGCAATCTTCAATTTCGTTGTAAAGATTGTGTAATTTCTCAATTCTGGTCGCCAGAAAAGACCTTTCCCGCAATAGCACCTTGGCTTTTTCCGGATCATGCCAAAGACTTTCGCTCTCTATGGCCTTTTCCAGTTCGGCAAGTCTGATTTTTTTGCCATCGATGTCAAAGATACTCCCGTAACTGTTCAAGCGAGTTATAAAGTCCCCGGATATGCTCTTTAAGTTCTGCAGACATGTTAATTTCCTCCTTGCTTTCTTCTTTTTCGCCGTAAACCCGCAACCCCCATGAACAACAAGGCAGCCGCAGTACTGGCGGCGGGGAGCAGGTCATTATGTTTTGTGTAAAATGCGTATTGATTGGTTATCACCGGCAGATCCCGGCTG
Source organism: Desulfobacterales bacterium (assembly GCA_007135795.1). Lineage (GTDB taxonomy): Bacteria > Desulfobacterota > Desulfobacteria > Desulfobacterales > Desulfosalsimonadaceae > B1SED10-16. Next base: position 1,053 of record SLIE01000296.1, on the reverse strand, counting down.
ATCTGCGTGGTTTCAAACAGCTCCGTCCGTTGAATCACCCGCCCGACCGGGTCCACGAAAGCGCTTATCCCATTGTTGGCGGAACGGGCCAGGGCCCGCCGATTTTCAACACTGCGAAACACGGCCATCGAAAAATGCTGCACCGGCCCGGCAGTATCCCCAAACCATGCGTCGTTGGTAATATTAATGATGATGTTGCCGCCGTTTTTCACCATTTGCGCCGACAGATGCGGAAATATAATTTCATAGCATATCTGAATGCCAAGACCTGTCTCATCCATGGAAAGCGTTTTCCCTGACGGGCCGGGCTTGAAATCACCAACCGAGTGTACCATCCGTCCCACAAAAGGGAGCCAGTCGCCAAGTGGCACATACTCCCCGAAGGGAACCAGGTGAACCTTGTCGTAAACACCTGCGACACGGGCTTTCGGGTCCAGCAGGTAGGCCGAATTGAAAAACGATATATCACCGGAGCTCTGGTTGTATTCAAACGAGGGGCTGCCTATAAGGAACCAGGCATCCATCTCCCGGATTGCCTTCATTACCTGGCTGGTAAGGTGTTGCTCCTGGCCAAAATAAAACGGCATCGCAGTCTCCGGCCAGACAATGAGCCCCGGGTTTGAGGTTCCGGTCTGCCCGGACAATTGGAGATATCGTTCAACCGTCGACTCAATATGGTCATTCTCCCATTTCATGAACTGCTCGATATTTCCCTGCACCACCGAAACCCTGAGATGCCTGGATTCCGATACAACCCGGTCCATTGAGGATATTTTATACCTGCCGTACCCCACATTTAATGCAAACAGCACGGCCATTAAAATAATGCTGAATACCGCGCCGCCCCGACCGACCGGGTTGTTTTGCCACGTCAATCCCCTTGCGTGGAGAACAGCGACAAATATCGCCGCATTTATCGCACAAAGAAAAAACGATATCCCATACACCCCGAAAATATCCGCGGACTGTATCACGTGCAGGTACCTGTACTGGCTGTATCCCAACAACCCCCACGGGAACCCGGAAAACAGAAATGTTTTGAGGTATTCAAGG
>SLIE01000462.1 GCA_007135795.1 Desulfobacterales bacterium | reverse complement strand
TAATTGGAAGCCATGTAAGTCATCCAGGAAACTTCCGTGTCCAAAAGAGAAATGTCGATGTACTGGCCTTTTCCGGTTGCCTTTTTGGTCATTAACGCAGAAAGGATGCCGATGACACCATACATCCCGGCGCCAATATCAATAAGGGCCACACCGATCCTGATCGGCTGACCATCTTTTTCACCGGTGATGGACATAAGTCCGCCAACCCCCTGCATCAACAGGTCGTACGCGGGGAAGTCGCGATAAGGGCCGTCCTGGCCGAAGCCGGAAAGAGAGCAATAAATGATCCCCGGGTTGATCTTTTTTACCAGTTCATAGCTCACACCCAGACGATCGACCGTCCCCGGAAGAAAATTTTCGATCATGACATCGCACTGTTTGGCCATGTCGAGCAGAATTTTTTGACCTTCCTCGCTTTTCAGGTTTAATGTAACACTTTTTTTATTGCGGTTCGTACTCAGATAATAAGCACTCTCCCCCTCCACATAAGGCGGCCCCCAGGACCGGGTTTCATCTCCTGTGTCGGGAATTTCTATCTTTATGACTTCTGCTCCCAGATCGCCCAGAATCATTGTACAGTATGGTCCGGTAAGTACACGCGAAATATCAAGTACTTTTATTCCTTTAAGCGGCAAGTCCATTTTTTTCCCCTTTAAATGAGATCTGTTCTATGTAATTTTGACGACCCGTAAGAAACGCTTTATCCGTGACAATATTTGCAGCAACACAAACAAATGACTGCCCCGGAAGGAATCTCTGCGTTTGCTTACACTCCTGACATTTCACGTACAATTAAATACACGGCATGCTTCAGGATTGCGCAAGCCTTGACAAACCTACATTACACCTGCCTACCCTAATACACCGACAAACACACCTCCGGCAATGGCCGCACCGATGGCAGCGGCCACATTGGGGCCCATGGCATGCATGAGCAGGTAGTTTTTCTTGTTTTCTTTCTGGCCCATCACGTGCACCACCCTTGCCGCCATGGGAACAGCCGATACACCGGCGGCGCCAATCATCGGGTTGATCTTTTCCTTCAAAAAGAGATTCATGAACTTGGCAAAAAGAACACCCGCGGCGGCGGCGGAGGCAAAGGAGATCACCCCGATGACCAGGATGGAGAGTGTGGAGACCGTTATAAAATTTTCCGCAGCCATGGTGCCACCGATGGTCAGGGTGATAAATATCGTGAGTATGTCCACAAAGGACGTCTGGGCCGTTTCAGCGAGCCGGTCCACCACCCCGCATTCCCGGAACAGGTTCCCCACCATGAAGCAGCCGATCAAAGGGGCCGATGACGGAACAAGAAGGATCACGATGATCGCCCCCACGATGGGGAAGAGTATCTTCTCCAGTTTGGAGACCGGGCGAAGCTTCGGTTTCATGTAAATCTGGCGCTCTTTTTTCGTAGTCAGCAGGTTGATCACCGGCGGCAGTATGAGCGGGACCATGGCCATGTAGGAGTAGCAGGCCACTGCGGTGGCGCCGATGATATGCGGGGCCAGGGTGGCTGTTACAAATATGGTCGTGGGACCTTCGGCCCCGCCAATGATCCCGATGGATGCGGCTTCTTCAAAGGAGAACCCAAAGAAAAGGGATATGAAAAAAGCAAAGTAGACGCCAAACTGGGTCGCGGCCCCCAAAAGCATCACCCGGGGGTTTGCGAGCATGGGGGCAAAATTCGTCAGCGCCCCGAGAGAGAGAAAAATCAATGGCGGGAGTATATGCCACATGATGCCGTATGCGAAAAGACGCGAAAGCAGACCGATCGGTTCGGTGGGGATTACGGACTGGTCCGTCTGCATGGTCGTGATGATGACCGCAACCACATCGCCGGCCCCGACATTTTGGCCCGGCTGCACCTCGATACTGGTCAATCGCCCATGAACCGGCGACTGGAGTATCTCGGCGTTCGTTCGAACAATGGCCGTGCCTTCAGCGAAACGGGTCGTTTCATCAATGACGATCTCTTGAACCACGCCGGATCGTTGCGCCGTAAGTTCATACCTGTAATCCATCAACCCCCCCAAAGGCAGGTTGACAAGGATAATGCCAAACCCGATGGGGATCAACAGCAGCGGCTCCATCTTTTTGGCGATGCCAAGAAAAATCAGCCCCCCACCGAGAAGAATCATGAGCAGATTGCCCCAGTAAAAATATACAAACCCCGTTTCCAACAAACCGAAAAGCACGGAAAACCCCTCCTGATAACTGTAATGTGACGAAAAAAACCAGGTACTCAGACAAGCCGGCTACGCATCTTCCTTTACCGTTTCCGTTTTCCCGTCAATCCGATCCGAAACGTTCTTGATGACTACGATGGCGAAAGACAACAAGATGAGGATAATAAAGACCACCCCCAGCCCGCCCACGGCTATGGTAAGCGCCAGTGCCATGTCGAAGTCCAGCATTGTCCGAGTACCTCCTTACTGATTAATCACCGGCATTGCCGGATTTGATGTGCGTTTGATTCACCCCTTGATAATCCGCGGCAACACCATATGATGGTGCGGGCAGATCGATTTGGGATTCTGATACACCGCAGCGGCAAACGCTTCCAGGTATCCGCGTAACTCCCCGAGACTCACGATTTCATCGATAAGCCCGGTTTTTGCGCAGAACATGGGCCGTGATGTCTCGTAATACTTCTCCACCAGGTCGTTCATTTTTTCAATCGTCGGCTCCAGCGGTTTGTCTTCCTTGTTATCCTTGATCACCCGCCGGGTGTAGGTGGCAACAGCCGCTGTTTCGCCGTGCATGACGTAAATCTCGGTGGCTGCCGTGCCGAGCGTGAAGGCGTTATGCCGGTTGGCCGTCGGTCCGCCAAGGAGATAATGGGCGGCCGCGGATCCTTTCCGCAGGGTCACCAGCATCATGGGAACGTCCGTTTGCTGGATCGAGTAAACCAGGCTCTGGCCGATCCCGAGCAATTCGGCCTTTTCCGCGATGTTTCCGACATCGATACCACTTGTGTCCTGAAACCAGATAATCGGGAGCCGGTCGCGACCGCACAGGGTCACAAACTCGTTCATCTTGATCATCCCCTGGCGGTAGAGTTTTCCCCCGATCCCCGGGTAATCCGCATATTCCGGGTACCCTTTCGGAAGAAGGCCCTGGCGGTTGCCGATACAGCCAAAGAGCAATCCGTCAATTTTGACCAGCCCGGTATAGACTTCAGGGCCATACCCCGGCCGGAACTCCATGTGCTCGCTGCCATCGGTCAGGCGTGCCAGGATATCCTCGAAAACGTAGGTTCGTTTCGGGTTCATCGGGACCAGGTTATACAGATCCTCTGCCGGGTAAACCGGCGCTTTGGGTTCATCGACCCGAAAGAAATCCAGGTCATAGGCGGGAAGCTTGGTCATGTATTCGCGCATGGCCATCAGCAAATCTTCTTCCTGCTCAAAGACAAAGCGAAAAAAACCGGTCTCGTCCGCGTGAACATCCACGGCCCCCGGCGGCTTGGACTGATTCTTCTTGGCGGCATCGATGAGTTCCAGAGCGGAGGCTTTATCAAAAAACCCCTTGGGGCTCATCCCGCTGACAATCCCGGCCCCGCCCACGGCCATGTTGCAGTTCTTGTGCGCAAAAAGAACCGTCGGACTGATGGCCTGATACCCGCCGCCGGCCGGGTTTGTCCCGTATATCCCGGCCAGGATGGGGATCCCCATTTGCTCCAGTTCCGCATGCCGGTAAAAGGTCGTCCCCGACCCTCTGCGGCCGGCATAGAACTTTTCCTGCTCCGGCAGCTTTGCCCCGCTGCAGTTGACCACCCAGATCAAGGGGACATTTAGCCTTTTGGCAAGATCGGTCACCCGGAGAATGTTTTCCGGCTGCCCCGCCACCCAGGCCCCCGCAAGATACTTGTTGTCAAAACCGATCACCACGGCCCAGCGGCCGTTGATCCGGGCCAGGCCATCGACCACATTGGTGGTGCAATCATCGTTTTCCGCCGGGTTGTAAAGGGTGTGCAACGGATGCCAGGTCCCCTTGTCCACCAGGATCTCAATTCGTTGCCAAACCGTAAGCTCCCCCCGGGAATTGATTTTTTCGGCGGGCAGACCGAATTGCTTGATTTTTTCCTTTGCGGCAGTGATTTCTGCTTCCGCCTTTTCCACATCTCCGACATTGTCACTGGTTCGCGTTTTGAAATTGTCATTGAGCTTTTTGCCCAAACTATCCATTTGTTTGAAATACTTGTGCATCTTGTCACCTCGCTTGTCGTGCTCAAATAGTCAGCTACTCCAGGATCATTACAATATCGTCTTCTTCAATCCGATCACCCGATTTTATATTGATTTTTTTTACTTTCCCGCCGTCGGTGGCATAAACCGTAGTTTCCATTTTCATTGCCTCGAGCAGAAGAATCTCGTCGTCTTCTTGAATCGTGTCACCTTCGTTTACCAGTATGGATACAACTTTTCCAGCCATCGGCGTTGCAATTTCTTTTGACATAATTTCTCCTTTTTCACTGATAATATTTAGTTGATTCAAAGCATCATTGTTAAAATAGTACCAAAAATCAAATTACCGATTCGCCTTGCGCACGCCCAACTGATCCAGGGCAATGATCATTTTGCAGATATTGGCCGATCCTTCCACCATATAATAGGTTGGCATGTCCCGGAAAAAGCGTTCCACCGGATATTCCGTGGAATAGCCATACGCGCCGAGGATGCGCATGGCAAAACCCGCGGCCTTGTTGGCCACTTCACCGGCCAGGTACTTGGCCTGGGCGACATCGAGTCCGTTATCGAGCTTGCCCTGATCTTTGTTATGGGCGGCCTTGTATACGACCAGACGGGCGGCTTCGAGCTCGGCTGAGAGCTGGCCGATCATCTCCTGGTTCATCTGGAAATCGCCAACGGGTTTCCCGAACTGTTTGCGCTGTTTGCAGTATTTGATGATCTCGTCCAGGCAGGCCTGGGCCAGCCCCACGCCACCCGCGGCCGCGGACAACCGGGTTTGATTGAGGGAACTGAAGACGATCTTGGCCCCATCCCCAGGCTTGCCCAGGATGTTTTCTTTGGGCACTTTGGTGTCGCTTAAAAAGACTTCCCCGGTGGGAGAGCAGTGCGATCCCATTTTATCGAGTTTGGTGGTCTGGATGCCGTTGAAGTTTTTGGGTTCGATGACAAACGCGGACAACCCCCTGGATCCCGCGGAACGATCCGTATAGGCATAATAAATCAAGGCATCTGCCACATGGGCATTGGAGATCCAGGTTTTGTTGCCGTTTAACAGCCAGTGATCCCCCTTGTCCTCGGCCGTGGACTGTATTGCCATCACGTCCGAACCGGCGTCCGGTTCCGTAATGGCAAACCCGCCCACGTATTCGGCCTGTACCAGCTTGGAGACGTATTTCTGCTTAAGTTCTTCACTGCCGTAGCGATAGATGGTGTAAGCACACCCGAGCTCCTGCATGTTCACCTGCACCCGCAGGGAACTGGCGGCGCGGGCGATCTCTTCGGTCACGATCATGGACGCGACAAACCCCATCCCCTCCCCGCCATATTCCTCCGGGATGACAGCGCCGAAAAAACCCAACTCACCCATGGGTTTAAGGGCTTCTTTATATGGAAAATAATGATCTTTATCCCAATCCGACAAATTGGGCGTAAGCTTCTTGGCTGCAAATTCACGCACTGTTTTTCGAAGCATTTCCTGTT
>SLIE01000449.1 GCA_007135795.1 Desulfobacterales bacterium | reverse complement strand
TTTCCGGACGTGATAGCCCGGGGCACCTATCCGGTCGATATTCACAACCCTTCGGGAAAGGGGACGACGCTCAGGAAACTCCCCTCGGGCGAATCTTACGACATCCCCCTCAGATGCCTCCTGCCGGTCGGCATTGACAACCTTGTTCTGGGTGGCCGCTGCATCTCAGGAACGCATGTGGCCCATTCCTCGTACCGGGTAATGCCGATTGCCATGGCCACCGGTCAGGCGGCAGGAATATGCGCCGCCATTTCCGCCATGCAGTCCAAACCGCCCCGTTCCGTCCGCCCGAAAGAAGTACAGGACGAACTTGCCCGTCAAGGGGCCAGGCTCGACTGATTGAAATAACGAAAACAAGTTTATTGTTATCGGTATAATTATTCATTATTAATATTAGAAATACTAGTTAATTATTAAATTAAGGGATGTCAATAATTGGAATAACTATATAAGTTATTTATTTAAAAATTAATATTTAAAATAAAGTATCAATCATCGTATGTAAAACTTATCTTAAAACGTGGCATTTATTTACATGGATTGAAAACCTGTCGATAACTACCGTAGTTATCGACAGGTTTTTAACCAAAAACACGTTTATCGATAAAGGTTGGTAACTGCTTATTGTTTTATAGAATATTAACAATCCGGAGGATTTGATTGCGAAGGAACTTCGATGTTCGGATAAAAACCAGACAATAAAACGGTGAGGGTGAGGTGTATTCTGATCCGGAGGCCGTGGTTTTACTCTTTTTCAGACTTGTTTTTAATGATCATTAGATTCTTCCGACTGACGCATAAGCATGATCGCCGCGGTAAATGGCGGCAAAATCACAGCGTCTTTTACAATTTCCACATTGTTGGTCGATAGGAGCACGGATGTTGCCTGTTTCTTCGCAGGTATCGGTATCATCTGTTTTTTGTCATTCAGGTTGCAGGCCAGCAGAAGGGTTCCCCGCGAGATTACGAGCCATTGGTTATTTTCGTCATGCGTTACCGTGATCCGGTTCATTCGGCCGTCTTTCAGGTCGATCGATTTTTTGCGAAGGGCTATTAACCGGCGGTACCAGTCAAGGAGTGAGCGGTGGGGTTCATTTTCCCGTTCGTCCCAGTCCAGGATCGATTGCGTGTAGGTTTCAAGTGCCTGCGGATCAGGTATTTCCGCGGGATCCCATCCAAAACCGGCAAATTCTCCCAGCCGGCCTTTCCGAACCGCCTCGCCCAGGTCTTTGTCCTCATGACCGCTGAAGTAGCAAAAAGGGGTGGCAGCCCCCCATTCTTCACCCTGGAACAGCATCGGAACAAATGGCGAAAAAAGAACAATGGCGGCGCCTATTTTCAGTTTTTCCGGTTGCACCAGTTGGGAGATGCGATCTCCCTTTGCCCGGTTTCCTACCTGGTCATGGGTTTGAATATATCCCAGGAAACAGGTTCCGGGCAGTCCTTCCACGGGCCGGCCATGGTTTCGGTGCCTGTAGCTGGAATACCGGCCATCGTAGACAAAAACCCGCGTAAGCGCGCGGGCCAGGTCTTCTATTTTTCCAAAGTCACTGTAATACCCCGCTTTCTCACCGGTCAGCAATGCATGCAGGGCATGGTGAAAGTCATCGCTCCATTGGGCATCCATCCCGTACCCGCCGGCTGCTACGGGGGTGACCACACGGGGGTTGTTCAGATCGCTTTCCGCGATGACCACCAGGTGACGACCGGTTTCGGCTTCCAGCCGTTTTACCGCTTCCGCCAGCTCTTCCAGGAAATGAATGGCCGACATGTCTACCAGGGTATGCACCGCATCGATGCGCAGGCCGTCAATGTGATAGTCTCTCAGCCACATCAGGGCATTTTCCACAAAAAAACGACGGACTTCAAAGCTGCCGGAGCCATCCAGGTTGACAGCCTCCCCCCAGGGAGAAGAGTAATGATCGGTAAAATAGGGGCCAAAATGGTTCAGGTAATTCCCTTCGGGGCCCAGGTGGTTGTACACCACATCCAATATTACCGAGAGTCCCTTGCCATGACAGGTGTCGACCAATCGTTTGAGACCGTCCGGGCCGCCATAGGTTTCCTGCGGCGCGTACAAACCGACACCGTCATACCCCCACCCCCGGTTGCCGGAGAAGGTGTTCACCGGCATTAATTCCACGTGCGTAATTCCCAGATCACACAAATAATCGAGGTGCCGGATGACGCCGTCAAACGTCCCCTCTTTTGAGAAGGTCCCCACGTGCAGCTCATAGATAATGGCGGACGAAAGCGGCGGGGCCCGCCATCCCCCGTCATGCCATGTAAAGGCGGAGTGATCCACCTGTCGCGACGGTCCGTGAACCCCGTAGGGCAATTGTGCGGATCGTGGATCCGGTAATGGTTTCCCGTCATTGATGATAAAGGCGTAATCTTCATTGGCGGCAACCGGTTCCGAAAGATGCCACCACCCGCCGGTTGATGCTTTCAGGGGGTGTGTGCGGTCCTTGATCCGGGCCGCCACCGTATCCGCATATGGCGCCCAGACTTCCAGGTGGTTCATTATTCCTCCTTTATCAGCAGTCCTACCGGAAATCGTGCCAGTAAATCAGCGATCATCACTTGCGGACCGGTTACCGTTTCATGGGTAAACAGGTTCAGCCAGAGTCCATTGGGCAAATCGATTCGTGTATCGTGCCAGTCCCGGGAAAATCCCATGATCAGTCGCGGTACGACCACCACGGCCTGCTCTCCCCGCATATACGCCACAACATGTTTCTTTTCGACGCCTTTGGCCGGAAGTGGACGGTATCCGGACGAAGGGGAGAATATTCCCGGATGATTTCTTCGCAACCAAAGTGTTTGTCGGGTCAGATACAATTTGGGCAGCCCTTTTTCCATTTCCGCGATGACCGCTTCCGGCGTCATGTTATCAAGGGATTTCAAAAGCTCCCGCCGAACGGTGTAATCAACAGGTCTGCGGTTGTCCGGGTCGACCAGGCTCATGTCCCACAACTCGGTTCCCTGGTAGATATCCGGTACGCCCGGGGAGGTTAATTTGATCAATGTCTGGGAAAGGGAATTGATTCGGCCGGGGGTGATCAAAGGGATTACGAAGGCTGATAGATCCGTCACAAAGATGCTGTCCTCCAACACGCTTGTAACAAAGGCGTGGAGGGCTTTTTCATAATGCGGATCTGGTTGTTCCCAGTTTGTGTGGACCCTGGCTTCACGCGCCGCTTTTTCCATGAAGGCCCAGGTCCGCGATGCATCAATGGGCCAGGCCCCTACGAGGGTCTGGTAGAGGAGGTATTCCATGTTTTTATCCGGCAGGCCATTGCGGCGATAAACCGAATTTCGCTTCGACCACGTGCGGACCGCCTCTGTCCATTGCAGCGGTATTTCCGAAAGCAGGGCCATGCGGGCGCGTACGTCCTCGCTTCGTTTGGTGTCATGGGTGCCGGTGGCAAGCATGGTCCGGGGGTAACGGGTTGATCGCTCCAGCATACTGTTGTGAAAACGGGCTGTTGAAATACCCATCGTTCCGGGATCCCCGCCGACCTCGTTTAAACATGAAAGCCGGTGATAGCGGTAAAAGGCGGTGTCCTCGATCCCTTTTGCGGTGACCGGGCCGCTTAACTGCTGAAAGCGAAGGATAAATTCATGTTCCAGGTTCCCTTGATACCGGCGGCACAGCAAATCCTGGATAAATGTGAAAAGTGCCGGGTCAATTTCCGGGTGCCGTTTTCCGGCGGAACCAACCGCTGTTTCGATAATCTGTTGGTCGGCATCCCTCAGCCGGCCGTCAATGCGTACATAAGTGCGATAGACCGGCATTGCCGCAAGGATTTCTCTGAGTGCGGTCCGGAGTTCCGATCGCGAATAATCTCTGTAGAACCGATGATTTTCACAGATCCTGATCATCAGTTCGGTGAGGCGGCTGACATCGGCCCCCAGGAGATCGTCCATGACACGGTGTTTGCACACCCTTACGATTTCCTCGAAAGAGGATGTTTCCCCAGTGAATTGGATATAAAAATCGGTCAGCGGCGCCTCGCCCGCAGGATCGACAAACAACCCCGCCACAAGGTTTAAAAAATCGTATCCCGTGGTGCCGGAAACCGGCCAACTGGAGGGTAAATCCTCACCGGTGTGAAGGATTTTTTCCACGATAATCCATCCTTCCGGGGAAGCCGAGCGGAGTCTCATAAAGTACGTTTCCGGATCGGAAAGTCCATCGGGATGATCGATTCTGAGTCCATCGATGATCCCCTGGCGAAGCCATTTGAGGACCAGTTGATGGGTTTCGGTGAACACGCGTTCATCCTCTACGCGTATGCCGGCTAAATCATTGATGGCGAAAAATCGCCGGTAATTGAGATCCGCCGCGGCGGTTCGCCAGAACGCAAGGCGGTAATGCTGGTTTTGAAGAAGGCGGTCAAGTGCGTCCGTTTCGGCGTTGAGGGTCCGGGCGATTTTTTCGGGATCGGGCGATGCGGTGTTGTCTTTGTTGCTTTCCGCATGCAGCGTAACAGATGCCGGGGAGAGGGGAAAAAGCATGCCGTTGTAATCAATCACTAGCTCACCGGCCAATTCCGCTATCCGGATTTTTCCGGCTTCCAGTTCCCTGCCGTAATGGTCGGCTAAAACCGGCAGGAGAAGACGGTGGCCCAGGCGCCTTTCCGGTGGATTCCGATCTATGTCGAAAAACCGTTCGTACTGGCTGGCCGGTCCATTCTTTAAAACATCCCACCACCATTTATTGAGCACCGGATGGCTTATCGCCATATGATTCGGCACCAGGTCCAACACCTGGCCTAAATTGTTTTCTGCAAGTGCCCGGCAGAACCGGTCGTGCCCCTCGTTGCCGCCCAGTTCCCGGTTGACCGTGGTGTGATCCACGACATCGTAGCCGTGCGAGCTTTCTGGGGCCGCCTGGAGATAGGGGGATGCATAGATGTGGCTGATTCCCAAATCCGCCAGGTAATCAGCAATAGCCGCGGCATGGTCCAGCGTGAACCCGGCATGAAATTGCAGCCGGTAGGTGGCCTTCGGAACAGTTTTCATGACTCGCGCTTACCTTTTCAGACGGTTTCGATCTGGTAGGATTTGTTGACAATAAGGTCGGCTTTTCCGCGCAAAGAAGTGACGACCTGGTGTTCCTGTTCCAGGACCGCCATTCTCCATTCGTTCACGGCCTCCTTTCCCCTCAGGAGTTGGGCTTTCTTTGTTTCGTGGTAGGTCAGGTCAATGTATACCCGCATGTCGACCCCTTCCGAGTTAATGGCATAGAGCCCGTCAAAGACCATCAGGTCGATCTCGCTGAAATCTGTTGTCAGTGTGTCCACCTGTTCGGTAACCAGGTCGACACAGGGCATTTCGACCTTCCGGGAGTTTTTGAAATCATCCAGGGTTCTGTTGATGCCATCCCAATCGTACTCGTCAAGGCCGATACTGTCGGCACCGCGGGCCTGTCGAAACGCATTTCGCTGTTTTGGCGGCACGTGGTAATAGTTGTCGCTGTGCAGTACTTTCGCCAAAATGCCGGCCTCTTTGAGAGCCCTACCGAGGCAGTGGGCCAATTCGGATTTTCCCGAGCCGGATTCGCCCGAGATGGCCACGATGAATTTGGGTTTTCGGACAGCCAGGATTTTATCCTTGATGTCACCCGCGGCTTTCTTGTGCTTTTCTTCGATCAGTAACACGTCGCCTAGCATATTTTCTTTCCTTTTTTCGTTTGGTTATGTCTATTTTTTTACGT
>SLIE01000278.1 GCA_007135795.1 Desulfobacterales bacterium | reverse complement strand
GGCCTTTACATGGGGGGTGGTTTTCCCGAAACGCTTGCCGCCCGGATTGCCGACAACAAGCCCGTGCGGGATCATGTGCGCAATCTGGCCCTTTCGGGTCTTCCCATGTACGCCGAATGCGGGGGATTTATATTCCTGTCCCGGGAATTGGTTGTAGGAGACCGCACATATCCGATGGCCGGTGTCTTCGATCTCTCCACCCATGTTTGCGCCCGACCCCAGGGGTTGGGCTACGTGGCGGCAGTGGTAGACAAGCCCAATGTTTATCATCCGGTCGGCACCGTGCTGACCGGCCATGAATTTCACTACTCAACCTGCACGCCCCCACATGATAACAGTCGTCCCGACTGCGCCATGCGGCTCACACGGGGCACAGGTATGCATGAGGGTCGTGACGGCCTTATTCGAAACAATGTCTTTGCCTGCTACACCCACCTTCATGCCCTTGGCGCGCCCCATTGGGCCGTCAACTTCGTCGCCGCTGCAAGGGTTGCCGCAGCTAACAGGGTCCGCATTAATTAGTGCTTGAGCGAAACCGTTGTCAGACTCGAAGGGCATAAAAACATTGCCCACGGAATACACGGAAAAAATACGGAAAAAGGGCAAAAAACCCAACGTTAAAAAAAGAAAAATCTTTTAGCCTTCGGCGAAAGGGCAACAGCAAAGGTTGTGCACTAGTTCACTAAATCCCACCTTAAGTAATCGTAAAAAAAACTGCTGGAATGTTTCGATAAATTGGATTTGTTGGCTTGTAGAATTTACAGGTTGGGCTGATATAGGGTTTTTTGCGATCTTTGCGACCTCGTTTTTAGAAGTAATATTCATGTCAATGTCATAAAACGATTTTGCAGTCAGCAGACAGGGACGTTATTTTTAAACATGGCCCCGGGCCGGGGTTGGGAAGGTGCTCCGGCAGACATCTAATGAAAACCCCCTGTGGAGGTATAATATGCTGAATTTTTCACTTTCACCCGAACAGCTTGAACTTCAACAGAAAGCCCGCAAATTCGCCATTGAAGTAGTATTGCCCGTTGCCTGGCATTACGATGAAAAAGACGAGCTTCCCCTTTGGGTTCTAAAAAAGGCATACGACGAGGGGCTGATGAACTCAGATATTCCGGAAGCCTATGGTGGTGCGGGGTATGGCCTGGTGGAAGGCGCTATCATCACAGAAGAGATCGCCGCCGCCTGTCCGGGTATTGCGACATCGATTTTCGATAATTCACTGGGGTTCGAGCCCCTTGTCCTTTCCGGCAACGAACAATTGAAGAAAAAGTACCTTCCGGAGATCGTCAACAATTTCAAGCGAATCTGTTTTGCCACATCCGAGCCGACAATGGGCTCTGATGTAGCGGGCATACAGTGCCGGGCCAAAAAGGACGGTGACAGCTGGATTCTGAACGGAACCAAATATTGGATAACAAATGCCGGTGTGGCCGATTACATGACCATCTTTGCAACGGTTGATCCCGAGGAGAAACACAACGGTATTTGCGCGTTCATCGTTGAAAAAGACTGGGAAGGAGTAAGGGTCGGCAAGCATATCCCGAAACTCGGTCAACGGACATCGAATACCGCCGGAATCAGCCTTAAAAACGTCAGGGTCCCCGCCGAGAACCTTCTCTCTCCCCCGGGGGAGGGGTTTGTGCTGGCAATGAAGACATTTTCCCGGACCCGGCCCATAATCGGCGCTTTCGCCGTGGGGGCCGCACGGTCTGCAATGGAGTATTCGATCAACTACGCAAAAAAAAGGCGGGCCTTTGGGAGCCGGCTGAGCACGTATCAGGCGATTCAGTTTAAACTTGCCGAAATGTATCAAAAGGTCGAGACATCGCGTCTTCTTGTTTTAAAGGGTGCATGGGAGGCGGATAACGGGATTGACCCGACGATTACGGCATCTATTGGAAAGTTCTATGCAACGGAAAGCGCCATGCAGGTTTTAAGCGATGCGCTTCAGATATTCGGGGGGTATGGTTACACAAAGATGTTTCCGATTGAAAAACTCCTTCGCGATACCCGGCTTTTTACGATTTATGAGGGAACGAGCGAGGTACAAAGAATAATTATTTCCGGTTACCTCCTGAGTATGTACCAGTCCGCCATGCCGCCTATGGAAGAGGTGCCCATATTGACAGGCCATGATCAGCTCTTCGATGTTGATGGCACATCCATTGATGCAACTGCCTGGAGATGTCCCTTGTGCGGGTATATTCATTATGGAGAGGAGCATCCTGAGGAATGTCCGTATTGCTTTGTGAAGGGGGAGGGGTTTAGGGAAATCTGGGGGAAGGGGAGAAGGGCGAGTGATGAGTGATGAGGAAGGGCAGAGGCAAAGGCAGAGGGAAGTGGTGGTGAATTGCGTTGCGGTGTATCGGATTTTGTCGTGGTGGGGAGAAAGTGATTTATATAAATAGTGCCCGAACGAAAACCAGGATTTTTCGTCAAGGTCAAGGACGGCGAAGATTTTAACTGCAGCAATACTGAGCGTATTTTGAGGATTAAAATTTGAGTCGGACGCAGAGATTGGCGAAAAAGACGGTTTTCGTTCAGGCACTAAATAGATTGGGGATAAGATGATTAAATATGATGCAATTATTATTGGGACGGGGCAGGCGGGGCCTTCTCTGGCGGTTCGGTTTACGGATGCGGGGTATAGGGTTGCGATTATTGAGCGGAAGCTGTTTTACGGGACGTGTGTCAATACGGGGTGTATTCCCACCAAGACTATGATTGCCAGTGCAAAAGTAGCTTATTTGGCAAAACATGCGGCGGATTTTGGCGTTACCATAAACGGGTCCGTTCAGATGGATATGAAGCGGGTCAAGGCGCGCAAGGATGAAATTGTCGGAACCACAAACGATCAAATTCCCGAGTGGATGAAAAAAATACCGAACCTGACGGTTTATAAAGGCCATGCCCGATTTGAGGGACCGGGAACGGTTCGGGTCGGCGAAGACATTCTCTTTGCTGAAAAAATCTTTGTCAATGTCGGTGCCCGGGCTACGGTGCCGGAAATGCCCGGCCTGACGGAAGTCGATTTTCTGACCAATTCGGATATGATGGAAGTTGATTTTCTGCCGGAGCATCTGATGGTGGTCGGCGGCAGTTATATCGGACTGGAATTTGCCCAGATGTATAGGCGATTCGGCAGTGAGGTGACGGTAATTGAAAGAGGGGATCGGTTGGTTGCCAACGAGGACGAGGATATTTCGGATGCAATCCTGAAGATTCTTGAAGGGGAAGGGATTCATTTTCGGCTTAATTCGACATGCATCGGTATGCGCAAGCATGAAAAAGGGGTTGCCGTGAATGTCGAATGCAAGGTCGGTGTTCCTGAAGTCATCGGTTCTCATCTGCTGCTTGCCGTGGGGCGTACCCCCAATACCCATGATTTGGGGTGTGACCTGGCCGGTATAGCGGTCGATGACAGGGGGTACATTGTCGTGGATAATCAGCTTCGTACCACTGCTGAGGGCATTTGGGCGCTTGGGGACTGTAACGGCCATGGCGGGTTCACGCATACGGCTTACAACGACGGCCAGATCGTGGCGGCAAACCTGCTCGATGACGACCCGCGAAGGCTCAGTGACAGGATAGTCACGTATGCGCTTTATACCGATCCGCCGTTGGGACGGATCGGCATGACCGAAAATCAGGTCAGGGAATCGGGACGGCCGGCATTGATTGCAACATATCCCATGACCCGGGTGCACCGTGCCGAGGCCAAAGGGGATACCCGTGGTTTTATGAAAGTCCTGGTCGATGCGGAAACCAAAAAGATTCTCGGTGCGGCCATACTCGGCATCAATGGTGACGAAGCCGTGCACCAGATCACGGATATCATGTATGCCGGTGCACCATATACCGCCATTCATCGGGCGGTGCATATCCACCCCACATTATCAGAGCTGATCCCCACAATGATGGGGCAACTCGAACCGCTCAAGTAAGAAAAGATCCGGGGGTACCGATCGATCAATGATAGCTACATACTCCCCCTTCGCCTATTCCCCCTTCGCCTATTCGCCCTTCGCCGAAGGCAAAAGATTTTCCGCCCTTGGTCTTTCGCCCTTGACCCTTTGCCCTTGATCTTTTTTCCGCCCTTTTTCCGTGTATTCCGTGGGCAACGACTTTTATGTTTTTTGCCCTTCTTGTTTTAGTTTTCTTCATCTATGCCGCTATTCCGTGGAAGCTTTATTGACAATACGGCCGCTAATTGTTAGTTCAAATTAACTGAATCGATCAGTTTACCTCCCTGAGCACAAAGGATTGCCATGTTAAAGTTCATCCACGCAGCGGATATCCACCTGGACAGCCCCCTGAACAACCTGAAACCCTACGACGGTGCACCCACGGAAGATTTCAGGCAATGCACCCGGCGGGCATTTGAAAATCTCATTGAACTGGCGATCGTCAAAAAGGTGGCGTTTTTACTCATATCCGGGGATCTGTATGATCAGGACTGGAAGGATTTCAGCACCGGGCTTTATTTCCAGAAACAGATGGGGCGGCTCAGGGATGCGGGGATAGGCGTTTTCATCATCAAAGGGAACCACGATGCGGCCAGCCAGATCACCCGGTCTTTGATCCTGCCGGATAATGTCCGCGTTTTCTCATCGGACCAGCCGGAAAGTATCCGTCTCGATGATATTCGTGTGGCGATTCACGGGCAGAGCTTTTCCACTCCAGCGATCAAGAAGGATCTCTCGCGCAAATACCCCAAACCATTAGATGGTTATTACAACATCGGCATGCTCCATACCTGTTTATCCGGTCGTGAAGGGCATGAGCCGTATGCTCCTTGTGACCTGACCCGGCTGATCAATACCGGGTATGATTATTGGGCGCTCGGTCATGTTCATCAATACGAAATAATACATGAAAATCCGCATGTGATCTATGCGGGAAGTCTTCAGGGGCGGCATATCCGGGAAGTAAATCCCAAGGGGTGCGTCCTGGTCCGCGTAGACGACACCCACAAGACGGAGATTGAATTTCTGCCACTGGATGTGATTCGGTGGACGCACGTTCATATCGATGCCCATGGTATAGAAACCCCGTATGAGCTGCGTGACCGGGTCGAACAGCAGTTAAAGGAAATTGCAGGGGAACACAATGGCATGCCGGTGGCCGCAAGGATACGGATAGAGGGGGAGACGACGGTCAGCGACGAGGTCTTGTCCGACGTCGATCAATGGATCAATATTATCCGGGGTATTACGGTCAGCAGCGGAACCGGGTGCGTGTGGATCGAAAAGATAACGTTCAACCTGTGGATGCCGGCGGGCGACCTTCAATCAATAGTGACCGACGGGGCGATCGGGGAAGTCCTTCTGCTTTTGGATGAGATGAAGAACAATCCTGAAATGTGCCAGGAAATTTCGGCGGAACTGATGGACCTTGAAAAAAAACTGCCGCCTGAAATGAAGAACATTTCTGACGGCATTAAACCGGGTAGTCCCGAGTGGGTCTTTGAATTGCTGAACCAGGTTCAGCCGGGTCTTATCGGCCGGCTTTTAAGCAGGGAGAGGCGTTCGTATGAGAATTGATGAGCTTCGATTGCTGGCCTTTGGCCCCTTTACCGACAAAGTGATTTCCCTCAATCAGGGGAGTGAAGGCCTCCATCTTGTGTATGGTCCCAATGAGGCGGGAAAGAGTTCGGCGCTGCGGGCGATTCATGGGCTGCTGTACGGGATCATTGAGCGATCCCCTGATAATTTCATCCATCATTATTCGAAACT
>SLIE01000233.1 GCA_007135795.1 Desulfobacterales bacterium | reverse complement strand
GCCGGTTTCCGCCAAATTTCATCACGCCGCGCTGCTATGCCTTTCCATTGCCCTGGTAATTGCGGCCCTTGTTATTATCAATGCCCACTATTATCATTTTATAACGATTCCAAAGCTCGAGCTGAACCTGTTCTTTCTTGGTTATTCTTTCCCGCTCTCCCTGATCACCATGTCTTTGATCTTTTCCATCATGGAAGGCCCGAGAGACGACGCCAGTCACCTTAAAAATGCTGCGTTCTGGATAATCAACCTGGGAGTGATCATTTTTTTCGGGTTCATCCTGGCCGAAATATTCATGCCGCAACTTGTCGTCACCCTGATTTTGTTCGTCTCGGTCATCCTGGTCTTCTACCTGTTCGTAAAACTCGGGGAAAACCTTCAGCAGAAACAATTTCTCATTTCTGGCATGGGATTTTTAATCATTACCGCCCTGACCGGAATTATCTATATTCTTCTTGAATTCACCCCGGGTTATCACGATTCCAATGGGCTGGTATGGCTCATGCGCATTCACTCCTTTACCGCCCTTTACGGGTGGAACCTGTGCGGGCTTGCAATTATCTGTCGGTACAATGATTTTCCCATCCAACTCCACTCAAAGGGAACGATCGCCCTCCACTGGGCAACCGTTATCATACTTGCCCCGCTTGGCACATATAACCCCGTCATGGCCGTTCTTGCGGTCATGAGTTACACGGTGTATCTCTATATCGTTTTGTTTGCCAGGACGGGTCGCAAAACCAGTCCTGTTTCCGTTCTGGAAAATTGACGGGCGTCTGAGATCATGAGATCAAAGGACAATTTCTCCCGGGCGGCACCGGGTATTGCCCCGTTGAAATTGATCATTTTATATGGTCAAAGGTCTGTACTTTACACTTTACCGTGATGTGCCGTCCCAGTTAACCCCCCTTGGGAGCGCCAGGCTCCTGCCTGGCATTTAAACCCGGCGAAGCCGGTGAGGTGAAGTATTTATATGCAAACCGTCGTTTTCCCACCCGTGAATATCTGAATAACATCCCAATCAATGGCAGTCGGCGTTAAAACAGCTGAAATCAAGATTTAGCTTTGAAAATACGGGTTGGGATGCGGCTATATGTTGGGCTTCGCTATCACTCAGACTAATATACATACCACCACCCGCGATCAAAGGACAATTTCTCCTGGGCGGCCCCGGGTATTGCCCTGGCAACTGCACGAGAACGCTTATATCTCTATGGCTTGCTCCGATGCGCCCTGTGATAAACGGCAGGGCCACAGGTCGCTAATCTGCGCTTCGCCAAGAGCTATAAGCAACCTCCTGCAATTGTTGCCACGGGCAATACCCGGTGCCACCCCGTTGAAATTGATCATTTTGGATGGTCAGAAGATAACCGGTATCATTGGCGTTAGTTTTGATGTACGCGTAAAAAGTTCAAGATCAAGACTTGCCAATAACGAAGATATTGGGCTTTTATGAATTTATCAAACTGACTGATTTCCGAATATGAGGAGATATGTTTCCTGAGCAA
Organism: Desulfobacterales bacterium; assembly: GCA_007135795.1. Classification (GTDB taxonomy): domain Bacteria; phylum Desulfobacterota; class Desulfobacteria; order Desulfobacterales; family Desulfosalsimonadaceae; genus B1SED10-16. The sequence continues at coordinate 4,288 of SLIE01000233.1, read as the reverse complement.
CATCGGGCGGGCTTGGAGGACAGATCAAGACGAGTGAAGCAAGCATCCTGGACTGTCTGAGCCTGAAAGGCGAGTTTCCAGGATGCGCGAAACGAGTCTTAGATCTGTCCCAAGCACTCACGGTTGATCAGGGAACATATCTCCCATATTCGGAAATCAACCGATGGCGTCGTTAAAAGTTCAATATCTGCGTTACGCGTAATCTCTCAGAATTTGGGGCTTACGCCTTGTAGACATACACTTATGCTTAAGCATTATGAATTTTTGAGATGTCGCAAACCTTGGTTTTGAACTTTATACGAATCTATCAGAATTGACTGATTTCATAGCCAGCCGCCCAACGAAAATATAGACATCATAGTGGGTTTTATCATTGTGAAAAATTCGGAAAAACATTAATCAAACTGATAAATACCATTGACCGAAAAGCTCGAATAGCATAGCTTCGGTCATTGTAGAATCTGGATTTCGCTTCCAGTTTAAATTACAAGATGCGGTATAATCGAAAATATGATACGGCAACGCGGGGTTGCGAATCAAAAATTCGTTGATTGCCCTTTTCCTCCATAACCTGAATTATTCTTGCAAAAAAAGAGTCTGTGAATTGAAAGAAAACGAATTGTTTAATACCGGCTACAAGGGATCATCCTCGTATAACGCCGATTCCGTGGAAATCCTGGAAGGCCTCGATCCTGTTCGACGCCGTCCCGGCATGTACACGGATACCAGTCGCCCAAACCATCTTGCCCAGGAAGTCATTGACAACAGCGTGGATGAAGCGATTGCCGGCCACGCGAACCGAATCGAAGTCGCCTTGTTTGAAGACGGCTCCTTGCTGGTATCGGACAACGGCCGCGGCATGCCCGTGGATATGCACCCCACTGAAAAGGTATCCGGTGTGGAGGTGATCATGACACGTCTTCATGCCGGTGCAAAATTCTCCTCCAAGGATTACCGGTTTTCCGGGGGTCTTCACGGCGTCGGCGTATCCGTGGTCAATGCCTTGTCCGCCCGTCTGGAAATCGAAATCTGCAGAAATGGCGAAAAATATGCGATCGCCTTTGAAGGCGGGGAAAAAAAAGGTGAACTCATATCGATCGGGACAACAGCGCCGCGCAAAACCGGCACTTCCATCCGATTCTGGCCCGACCCGATCTATTTTGACGCCAACTCATTTTCCGTTTCCCACCTGAAACACAACCTGAGGGCCAAGGCTGTTCTATGCCCGGGCCTGAAGGTCACATTCACAAATCACATCACCGGGGAAACCAAAACCTGGCATTTTACCACCGGGCTTGATCAATATCTCATGGAATGCCTGAATAGCCTGGCGGTCGTTCCGAAAAAACCTTTTTCCGGGCACTACGAGGAGACCGACGAACAAGTCTCCTGGTCTTGCACATGGCTTTCGGATGAAGGCGAAGGTGTTGCTGAAAGTTATGTCAACCTTATTCCCACACAGCAGGGGGGAACCCATGTTACCGGGTTCAGACAGGGGCTGTTAAATGCCATGCGGGAGTTTTGCGACCTTCGCAAACTGCTGCCACGGGGAATTAAGCTGGCACCGGAAGATCTTTGGGAAAAATGTGCCTACATCCTTTCTGTCAAAATGATCGACCCGCGCTTTACGGGGCAGACCAAGGAGCGGCTTTCCTCCAGACAGTGTGCCGCATTTGTATCCGCCGCAGTAAAAGACACTTTCAGCCTGTGGCTCAATCAGAACCCGGAAATCGGCGAATTAATTGCTGAGATCGCGGTGGATGCCGCTCGCAACCGTATCCGTGCATCCAAAAAAGTGGTCCGTAAAAAAATATTGTCAGGACCTACCCTCCCTGGGAAGCTGGCGGACTGCGTCAGCCAGGATTTCGAGCAATGCGAACTTTTCCTGGTGGAAGGCGACAGTGCAGGCGGATCCGCCAAACAGGCCCGAAGCAGACAGTACCAGGCCATACTCCCCCTCAGGGGGAAGATCCTCAACACCTGGGAAGTTGAACCGGATGCGATTTTCTCTTCAAAGGAAGTTCGCGACATCGCCGTTGCAATCGGCGTTGAGCCCGGTTCATCGGATATCACCGGCGCCCGCTATGGAAAAAACATCATCATGACCGATGCCGATTCTGATGGGCTTCACATCGCCACCCTGCTGTGCGCTCTGTTTATAAAGCATTTCAAACCGCTGGTAATGGCGGGAAGGGTTTACGCAGCACTTCCCCCACTCTATCGGATCGACATCGGAAAACAAATCCATTATGCCCTCGATGATACCGAGAAAAACGCCATTATCAAAAAACACGGTAAAAAGAATTTGAAAATTTCAGTTCAGCTCTTCAAGGGGCTGGGCGAAATGAACCCCCTACAACTCAGGGAGACAACTATGGATCCTGATACCCGAAGACTTGCCAAGCTTACCCTTGACACGGCAAACGACGAAAAACTGTATTCCGTCATGGATATGCTGCTCGGCAAAAAACAGGCTCCGGCCCGAAGACGCTGGCTTGAAGAAAAAGGGAACACGGTAGAAATATGAAAGCAAATGGTGTAAACGGGTTCGAATCAATTACCATAGAAGCTTACAGCGAAAAAGCCTACCTCAACTATGCCATGACGGTGATCATGCACCGTGCGCTTCCCTATATCGGGGATGGACTGAAGCCGGTGCAGCGACGCGTATTATATGCCATGTCTGAACTGGGGCTTAGAAACACCGCAAAACACAAAAAATCCGCCCGAACCGTAGGTGATGTACTGGGAAAGTTTCACCCGCACGGAGACACGGCATGTTACGAGGCCATGGTACTGATGGCCCAACCGTTTTCTTATCGTTATCCACTGATCGACGGACAGGGCAACTTTGGATGCATTGACGACCCGAAATCCTTTGCCGCCATGCGCTACACGGAATCCAGGCTGTCCGCCTTTGCCCATATATTCCTCTCGGAACTGGGCCAGGGGACGGTGGAATGGATACCCAACTTTGACGGCACCCTGAATGAACCCGCGACATTGCCGGCCCGCCTTCCCAACATACTGCTGAACGGTACCACGGGAATCGCCGTGGGGATGGCAACGGACATACCCCCGCACAACGTGGATGAAGTGATCAATGCCCTGGCCCACCTGGCCGACAATCCGGACGCTACGCCCGATGACCTCTGCGAGTACATCAAGGGACCGGATTACCCGGGTGGTGCGGAAATCATATCGACCCAAGAAGAGCTCGCGGAAATTTATCGCACCGGATATGGCTCTATCCGTATGCGGGCTGCATGGCGGGAAGAAAATGGAGATATCATCATTCACCAGGTTCCCCACCAGATATCCCCGGCCAGGATCATGGAGCAGCTTGCATTGCACATGGAACAGAAAAAACTCCCCATGGTCAGTGACATCCGGGATGAATCCGACCACGAAGAACCCGTCAGAATACTGATATCCCCCTCCTCCCGTGGGATTAACCGGGAATCGCTGATGCTTCACCTGTTTGCGACCACCGACCTGGAACGGACCTGCCGGGTGAACCTCAACATGATCGGCACCGACAAAAAACCCGCCGTCAAAAACATCGCAACAATACTCTCCGAATGGCTTGCCTTTCGGACCGATACCGTTCGTAACCGTCTGAACTACCGACTTTCCGAAATCATCGACCGCCTGCACATCCTGCAAGGGTTGCTCACCGCTTACCTGAACCTGGACCGGATCATAAAGATCATCCGGGAAAATGACGAGCCAAAGCCACTGTTGATGGCCGAATTTAAATTAAGCGACCGGCAGGCAGAATCGATCCTGCAACTGCGGCTGAGAAACCTCGCAAAACTGGAAGAAGCAAAAATCACAAAGGAAAAGCAGGAACTGGAAAAAGAGCGCCTGTCTCTTGAAAATATCCTGGGATCGCCTGCTAAAATGAAATCGCTGATTAAAAAAGAACTGGCTGCGGATGCCAAAAAATTCGGAGATCCCCGCCGAACGCTTATTGTTGAAAGAAAGGATGCCAAGGCAATTTCCACCAACAATCTTGCGCCGGCCGAGCCGGTAACGGTGATTTTATCACAGCAAGGGTGGGTGCGAATGGCAAAAGGGTACGAAGTCGACCCAAAAGAGTTGAATTACAAGTCCGGCGATGGTTTCCTGGCCGCCGCGTATGGCCGCAGCAACCAATCCGCTGTCTTTCTCGACAATACCGGGAGAAGTTATGGACTCCCCGTAAACGGACTCCCGACTGCCCGCAGTCACGGCACGCCCCTTACCGGTTTTTTTAAAAACCCACCCCAGTCACGGTTCACAAGCG
>SLIE01000178.1 GCA_007135795.1 Desulfobacterales bacterium | reverse complement strand
TTCCAGGAGCAGATCGATCCGATCGGCATCGATCTTCATGGTCTGCTTGACCGCCCTGCCGGTTCTTGCCTGATTCGAACCATTTGTCATGGCGATTATCTCCGAATCTTCTTCACCGGAACCGCTCGTTGAAACGGATGTCATAGCCGGTTTTGAACCTCCGGGGAGATCCGGTTTTACAGGATCACATGTGGGCAAGGATGCAGGTTTGCTCACTGAAGATGGGGCATTCTTCTGGCCGGCAAGGGCATGCTTCAATTGCATGAAAATTTCAGGAAGTTCGGGATCAGGTACAAACATATCACCCGCGCCGAGGGCGATTTCCAGTTCCTTGACCATTTTTTTAAGGAGATCAAATGCATTGAATGTCGCATCGACCACGACCCCCTCGAAATCGAGATGCTTTTTTCGAACTTCATCCAGGAGCGTTTCCGCTACATGGGCAAGGCGGGATATGGGGGATAACCCCAAAAAGGAAGAGGTCCCCTTGATGGTATGGAATGCCCGAAATATAGAGGCTATGGCCTCCTCGTTTTCCGGATCATTCTCCAGGGTAAGAAGATTTTCATCTGATATTTCAAAATGCTCAATTGTTTCCGAAACAAAGTCCGCCGTAATTTCAGGATCTTCTATGACAACAGGCTGTAAAAGAGAGTCGATTTCCTGTTGCAACTCATCACCGATTGGCTCGCCTTCACAATCGCTTTCTGAAGAAACTTCCGGTATCACAGCAGATAAATCCAGACCTGCCGGAGGTACATGGCCAATTATCTTATCATCACAGGGGATCTCTTTTTGAATATCCCGATTGACTGCCACGGCAATCGATCCAACAGGTTTGAGTGCCTCCAGAAGGTTATCCGCCGGCGGAACCGGGTCTCCGGTTTTAATGGCGGCAATGGTCTGCTCGAACCAGTCCTTGAACTCGAGAAGGGGATCCACCTGAAGATCCGCCTCCGCATCTTGAATGTAGTCCTCAACCTGGTGACATACCCGTTCAACAACATTCAGACCGATCACTCCCGCTTCCCCCTTGGCGGTATGAAGGAAACGCTTGAGCTCTTTTAAAATCTGAAGATCCGGTTGCTGCTCGTAAGCAAGCACCAACTCTTCAATCTCCGCAATAACACTGTCCTGTTGAGCCAGATATTCCTCAAAAATGTCCCGGTCCACCCCGGCGGCATACCCACCGATTGAATCGTTTTCAGTCAATTTCTCAGCGGAATCGGAAACCCGGGGATTACTGCAACCCGGAAGATCCAGCATTATTTCATCCACATCCTTCTTAACCAGAATCTGCAAAGCGGAAATCACCTTTTCAGCGGCCTGTAAATCTGTTTCATTCAACAATGCAGGCTCTTTTGCACCTTTTTCCAGGATATCGCCGACTGCCAGCGATGCGCCGCTGCAAAGGGGGAACGTACCGGCCATGATTTCGCCGAGCCCTTTGAAAGCATCGCTTAATTCTTTTATACCGGACGGATCGGACAGATCCGCCATGATAAATTGTTCTGCAATGGTTTCAATATCATCGCTGATTTTTTGTTTGCATGCCTTCTGGTTCATATGCGTTATTTATCCTGTTGTTGATGTTTCCGCTTTTATATGTATTTTCGGCATTTCTTCCGGATTGAATCCATGTCCGCCGGGGTTACGAGTATGTCATCTGCACCATACCTGCGGGCTTTGATTACTGCCGAACGCGTCCACTGGGGTCCGGCAAGTACAAGGGGGCAATTTTTCCCCATTACGGATTTTATCTTGATGGCTCTGGCAAGCCCCTGGTCGTTGACCTTGTTGATAAACAGAAAAACGCAAGTATTCTCGCCTGCCAGACCGCTTTTCAAATCTTCGTCGAGCATTAAACACCTGTATCGAAAACCGGCGTCCCGAATACTTTCTTCCATGCTTGCAAGCTCATCCGCATCTTCGCCGATAATGGTAATAATGCGTCCGCCGGTGTGCTGGTGATCCTCGTTGAACGCAGAGTCATTTTTTTGGCAGCCCTTGCTCCCAGAGACCACTTTTTGACTTTCCACACTTGGATCATCTGACATAAAGGCCGGCAAATCCCATTCATCTTCATCTCTTGATGCGAGATCGGGAATTTCAGCAAGTTTAAAGCCGGACGGTGGTTGCATGCCTAAAATATGGGCCGGGAAAAAAAGCTCAAAGGGGCCATGATTTTGATCCCCCATGCGTATACCCGCACTCATGAGATAGAAATCATCCTCGGGGAAAGGTTGCTCCCCGGGCAAATCCCCCTTGATCGGTAAAAATACTTCAAGGCCTTCCTTTTTCAGGGAAATCCTTACGGGAAATTCGCTTTTGAACTGATTCGAATAAGACCCGACCAGGATATTTACAATCTCGCCGAAGGCATCCGCCACTTCACCGTCGAACTCTCCCTTCCGAATCGATTCCGCGATCGACTCGGACGGCATCATGAGCAAAAGGCCACCAAAATGAACAGCATCCTTGAGCGGAATCAGCACATAACCATACCCGTCCTTATCTCCGGATACCTTTACCCTGGTCAGTACCTGTTTGCCTTTGGTACGGGCCAACAACTCTTTTTTGGTCTTCCAGAGTGTCTGCTGCCCGGCAAATGTCACCGAGTACCCGAGCAGGGCTTCAAACTCCTCGCGCGCTGTTTCCAGTCCTTCCAACAAAAAGGTGTCAACGAAGCCCGGATCCAAATAATCCTGTTTTGCTTCATCAAGGATTAACGGCAAGGGTTCAGAATCTTCGGTTACATCCGGTGAAATTTCTTGAAACAGTTCATCACCCGGGTTGTCCGATCTTTCATCCACAGGCGACTGTTTTCCCATATCCCTGCTTGCAGATGTTGAGTCCGCGGACAAACCACCCGTATTTTCCGGACTCGTTTTTTCAGTTTTCCCCTGAACCAATAATTCCGGGGCCGGGCTTCCGGTTTCACTGGAAAGTTCACCTTCCAAGGCTTTCGCATCAACATTACTTTCAGATAGCAGCGTGTGCGGGAAAAAAAACATAAACCCGCCCGGGCTTCTATCTTTTACCATCACCTTTGCTGAATAAGCGGTAATCGGTCCATCCGACAGGGGCACATCCACACTCTTGGCTGGGAAAATATCGAGTTTTCCCTTTACAAAATGCATTTTCCTGTCGGGAAATGCTTCCTGGAGAACGGCATTCATAACACCGCTGAGGATATTGGCAATTTCCGAAAAAGCATCCAGAAGATCCCCATCCAGCTCTTTTTTCTTCTTGTGGGCATTGATCTCATCCGCCGGGAGCATGATCAGCTGCCCGGCAAGTTCAATGGCCAAATCAAGATCAAAATAAAGATAAACCGGGTCGCCTTCCCCTTTTTTAATATCAAAAGCCGCCAGTACAAACTTTTGCCTTGGCGCGGTGAACACCTCCTGCCGGGATCCCTGCCTATTGCTGATATCCTGCAACGTCAGGGTTTGCCCGATAAGATCACCCAGTTCAGCCGCGCTGTTTTCCAGCACATCGGGGTATATGTCCAAAAAAGGGTCAGAATTGCTCATGTGTCTGCTTGCTTGCCTCGGTTATTGTTTTTTCAACTCCAGTCCCACCAGGAATTCCCCATGTGAAACGGAGAACGGAATGAGAATCCAATCCGCCTTGTTGATCACAGTCAACGTGTATTCTTCTCCGTGCACGACCGAAGGAAGAGAGAGTTCGACTTTACCACCGTCTGATGAAATAAAGGGCTTCAGGGAACCCGCCAGCATGTTGGCAAGCTCTCCCATGGCATCCTGAACATCTTCATTAATCTCATTGACTTCCATCCCGAGAAAATCGCCGGTCAACCCCTGTGCTACCTTATCGGATGCATGGATTGCCAGGTTCCCCTGTTTAAACCCGGCAAATCCGACCATCGCGGACAAAGAGCATTTAAACTTGGAGACAGGCTCTGTCAGCGCCTCTCCCGGCGTCACATCAACCATGATCATGCTCTCGAAGATTTCCTTGGTGGCCTCGATAATTTTGTCCTTGAAATTCATTTCCTCTCCTTTAATGCTTTTAAAGCAACGGACCAAGCACATCGTTGACCTGATCAGGGGTGAAGGGTTTTTTTACGCAACCGGAGGCGCCAAGGGAACGCGATTGTTCGACCATGTCTTCCGACCCGCCTTCGGTGGTCACCATGACCACGGGAATATCTTTTATAGATGGGTCGGCACCCTTCTTTTTTAGAAACTCGATGCCATCCATATTGGGCATATTGATGTCCGACAAAATTATGTCGGGCTTTTCATTTGCCAGGATTTCCAATGCCTCAACGCCGTCCCCTGCCTCAAAAACGGTATCGAATTCCAGGCCTGCCTGCCTGAGGGAACGATTTACTATTTTTCGCATAGTACTGGAATCGTCGATGATCAAAATTGATTTACCCATCCTTTTCTCTCCTTATAAGTTCTCGGTGTGTCTGATATTTGACTTTTAGTACTCATTTAATTAGTATGCAAATTAAATGCCAACGACAGGACTTATCTAAGATGCAATACAACGAAGAGACAGCGACGAAGATCTATTTTTTATTGAGTGCATAGACAAACGTCAGAACTTCGGCCACTGCCTGGTACAGCTCTATTGGAATTTCCTCCCCAACCGGGATTGTCGAGAGGATTTCAACCAGATCGGCATCTTCCCGAATCGGTATGCCCGCTTCTTCTGCAATTGCGATAATGTTTTCCGCCACTTCTCCGCGTCCGGAAGCAGCGATGATCGGCGCGTCGTTTTCGAGGCGATTATATCGCAGGGCTGTGGCTTTTTTCTGTCTGGTCTCTTTTTCGCTCATGCCCGATCCATTATGCTTCCACTTCCAGAAAATGATCCCCCTGGGGTGCAAGTCGTTTCAAGAGGTTCGTGACCGGATCTCCTGCCCCGGTTCCCACGGAAACACCGGCGAGGGTGACGGATGTCAGTCGATCCTTCAATCCGGGGATTGCCCGGGAGACGATTTCAGCGACGTTATCGCTCTCACATAAAAAACGAAGCCGAAGCGTCCCCTTCTCTTCAAAGAGAAACAGCACTTCGAGGTTCCCCAAAAAAGACAGTCTCAGGTTCAATGTCATCTTCCAGGCACTTTCCTTGTCACCTTCATCCTCTTTTTCCGCTGCATTCTCCCTTTCCGCAAGCAAATACCCCAACTCCAGAAAAGGCAGGGGTAACGGCAAAAAGTGAACGTTCTCCTGCTCCAGTCGATACCGGCAGAGCCCGAACAGTTTCAACTGCTCAAGGATACTGCCGGCCCGACTGGCAATTTCCGTATCCTTGCCGGCTGATCCGGTAAACATAAACAGAACCGCCTTCAACGTGTTTCGTGCCCTTGCAACCTCCCCCCCGGCCAGCAGTGCCTCCATGTTCAGGCCGAGCATTTCGTGAAGTCGGGCCAGGTCTTTGCCGGAGAGATCGGCCGGGGATTTTCTCAAAAACGCCAGCAGACCCGCCAGAAAAGAATGGATCTCCCCGGCTGGTTGATTGGCGGGGTTGCCTGTCGTCTGCCAGTGGCCATGCATTTTTGAAAGGACCGGCAAGAGCTTGATCGAGTCGTCCAGCGAATGCAGAATCCTGAACAGATGCTTCAACTCGGTCTCTTCCATGATCCGGAGATGAATCCGCGGACTGGTGGACATCACCTGCAGATTCAGCTGCTGCCCGCTCCTCAACGGAACCTTGGTCTTTGCCGCAAGCTTCTGATGCAAGACATTCAAAACAACTTTCTCGAGCCCCCCTTCCGCAACGACCGCACGCACGATCTGGTAGGGTTGCAACTTCAACGGCT
>SLIE01000137.1 GCA_007135795.1 Desulfobacterales bacterium | reverse complement strand
TATTGCATAAGGTGTTTCGATATTAAATGCCAAAGTATTCATTCCATGCCTCCATTAAAGATGCTTGGTTTTCCTTAATAATAAGAAGAATTTGCTTCAATTCAAGACGATTGAATCCGCCACTTTTTCGTCTCGTTCGACATGGATATGAACAGGTTCATCACGATCACTTGCATAAAAAAAGAAGCGATATGGACCAGAACGCAAAACTGTTGGCATGTATTGCTCCTTGCGGCTATTGTGTCGCCCAACGTTAGCCATCAGCCGCCCGAGGAAAGAGCGCCGGTTGCTTGGCTTGGTTATGTATTTTCCCGCGGTGTAAAAAAAACTGGTCGTGGACTATGCCGGACCAAGTGCCTGAACGAAAACCGTCTTTTTCGCCAATCTCTGCGTCCGGCGCAAATTGTAATCCTCAAAATACTGATCACCCACGGTATGATTGAGCAGTGGCAGTATGCGGCGTAGAATTCTTACAGGAATATCTATTGTGAGCGCCACCAAACAACGCGTTGCAAGCAACACGCCACTCATGAAAGATATTCACCTTACGCTATAAACAGACTCAAAAGTGGTCGAACGCACAGAGATTGCCGAGAACCGGGCAAAGCAACGCCAATCTCTGGCAGTATAACTTCTTGAAGCCGAACGGGAGCGACAGAGGATTTCAACTTCTTTTGCACGAAGACCTGCAACAACTCATTGATAGTGCCCGGATGCATGTATAGCTGGCATTGGAGAAGGCCGACCCCGGCCCCGTATTAGAAAGCATCTATCGGCTGCTGCGAGATTCAATCGAGAAATCCTGCCGCCTGTCCCAGGAGTTGCGCCCGCCGCTGCTATCAGTTTAGTATCGACACCGTTGTGAGGTGGTTGGTTCGACATATGGGTGAACAGTTTGGGTTGAAGATTCAGCTTGAGATAGAAATGACCAATCAGATAATGGAAATGCCACCCATTTTATCATCTCTGGATTATATAAACATAAAACGCATAGGATCCCTGAATGAGCATGAATGAAGAGTTGGGTAAGTCCGGGATCTGGGACCGTGCTGCTAAAGATATACGTATATTTGGTGAAAGCATTATGGAGACTGAAAACACTACAAACGGCGAACCGTAGTAGAAGGTATTGAACCTTAACTCAAACAGCTCATAATGTGCATTTTACTGGGGACATGAGTGTTCACCTTCCATTACTACGGCGTGTGTATACGAAATGTATTTTGGTGGCGGCACAAAAAGTTTTTCGGGTTGAGGGCCTTCCTTGATATTCGCCAATTCGAAATATTCGTCGAATTCCTTATCTAACTCGATACGAATGGGGGTTTGCAACCGCGTATCATACCACACGACAATCTGATGCTTTTCGGGGTATGTGCATCGCCATTTTTCGACTGATCGCCCCTGTACTGTATCTCGGCCGATACGTCTGCCCCGTGTATCCTGCGGACAAGGCGTACCGAAATGACCTATGCGGTTATTCCAGAACATTCCAAACCTGATATCCTTCTGTTCCGAGTATGTACACTCCGTGTGATCAATAATCCAGGCAACAATGTCTTTCAGGTTGTAGATAACGGCGTATGGGCCACCGTCCGGGCCTAAATGATGAACCCTTTCGTCCGCTGTCATCTCCACTCGAACAGCGTGTGAGGCAGCATAATATTTCCCGCCATCCCTCCGTTCGCCCTCATCATAATATCCCCAATCTGCTGAAAACGGCACTGGAGCACCTTTCATTTGAGCGTACAGGGGCATACTCAAGGCGATGATTACGCCCCATCCGACAACCGCCGAGATAGTAATAATCCACAATTTTTTCATGTTGGTATTCCCTCCAGAAAAGATATCATCCCACTTGCCTCTTCTCGTTTACCCTTGGCAAGTGCCTGCTAATCCAGTCGCACCAGTTCGACACGCCGATTTTTAGCCTTGTTTTCAGCCGTGTTGTTGGGTGCCGTCGGCAGCATTTCGCCATAGCCTTTCGACTTCAGCCGTTCCGTTTCGATACCGAAAAGAATCAATTATTTGAGCACAGATTACGCCCGACGCTCGGACAGCTGCAGGTTGTATGCGGCGGCGCCATCACTATCGGTATGCCCCTGGATCTCCAGCCTGAGGTCAGGAAAACCATGAAGCAGAGTCAAAACGTCCTGAAGTTGTTTTCTGGAAGCCTGCTGCAGGGTGGCCTTATCGTAATCAAAAAGGATTCCGTAAAGCGCTACCCTGCCGTCCGCATCGAGGGCTGCTTTCATCTGGTCGGGACCAAACGCCAGGGTTGTTTCCAGCAGTTTTTCGTCAATAATTGTCAGGGTGGTCCTTCCTGCGCTGACTGCTTTCTGCACGTGACACCAGGTGGTTCCACCATCTTCTCTGGGTACGGTAAAAACCAGACCGTGATGGCGATCTTCCCACATGACATCCCCGCCGTTCTGCAGAGCTGCCGATTTGAAGTTCTCGAAATATTCAAGCTGGGACACATCCCTGTTTGGACGGCCATCCTGAGCGTATAAAAAGTAGTACAGCCTGCGAAATTCACCCTGAACGGTAAGGGTCTCATAGTTTCTGGGCGGCACCCCCACCCATAAGTCATATTCACCAAAGCTTCTGTACCCGGAACGACCACTGTCAAAAGTCGCCCCGGGATAAGGGCGGATCAACGGATGCTCCGTCACCTCTTGAGCAAAAGCAGGCCATATGCCGACGAAGAGAATTGCCGCCGCAGTCAAAAGAAAAACTTTAGTTGCTCTCATCTGTTCTTTCCTCTTTTCAAGAACATTTCATTTGGATAGCACAGCTGCCTCAGTGACAGGATATTAATCTCCGACGATCGGAAAACGCTGCTGCTGTGCGAAGACAGCACTGACGGATATAACAAAGATTCCGCTGACAAAAATGACGAACAAGTATCTACTGATTTTTATCATAAGAACAATCTCCTGTCTTGTTGAAGTTACTTTGTCAACGCCCCATCATCTCCCGCAGACTTTCCGGTATGCCCTGTATCTCATCATTCGATCCCCGCTGTTCTTGCCCCGGTTCGGACGCCATCTCCTGCATCATACTGCGCATCATCTCTTCCATGGAGCCGGTCTGTTGATCACGCTGCGGCTTCCCGGCGGGCATTCCGAAAACGGGGATATCCATTTTGCTATAGCCTGACGGTGGCACGAACAGGCTGGCAGGCTGACGCCCTTCTTTGATGTTGGTCAGTTCAAAACGATCATCTTCAGCATCGCTGCGAATAATGGCCTGCAACTTGGTGTCGTACCACACGGTCATGGTACCCTGATCGGCGCTTGTACAAGTCCATGTTTCTGTTCTGCGTCCACCCACCATTTCGCTGCCGCTGCGCGTCGCGCGGGCGTCCGCTGGGCAAGGGGTGCCAAAATGGCCGAAGTCATCCATGCCCAGATCGTCGGAATCGATGGCAGTCTCTATATACATTCGCTCCGATTCGATGAGGTTCCAGGCGACCATCTGCTTGAAGTTATAAATCATCACAAAAGGCTCACCGCCGGCCATTCCTTCCAGCCGGATCCCTTCTCCTGAAGCATAGTATTTCCCACTTTCCTGACGCTCGCCATCCTCATAATTTGCCCAATCTGCAGCAAAAGGCACCGGAGCGCCCTTTAGTTGGGCGTACAGGGGTAGACTCAACAACAAAACAGCACCGCATCCGAGCACTACAGCCATCACTAACAACCGAATAATTTTCATGACGTTATTTCCCTATTGAATAGTTAAGGCGATTTTTCCAACTGGTTCAATGACATAAGAAAATGCAAACAGCAGTTAACGTTTTTGAACCGGAATCAGCCGGTCGGTGAGGCGGATTAACTCTCCGCCCTGAATATCGGCAGTCAGCTGATAGGAGAATTAGCCATCGGCGGTCACGTCGATCTGGCACCCCCCTGCAATAGTCGGGAATAAGGGAAGGAACACGGTATTACTTCCCTTATTCCCGACTAAAAGTATCTCGGAATTGGATTGTATGTCAAGATTTAACCTGCTTTCCACAAGTATATAAGTTCCTCGAAAAACATATATTTTACACAGAAGCGGAAAGCATACCAAACTGCCCGAAACACGCCTATGCACTATCAAAATCTATAGGTATGAATAGATCTGCCCGGTAGGTTTGAACCGAATGGAAATCGAAAATATTGACATACAGTCCTCGATAAAAAAGTCACAGTCGCTTATGCACAGCGACGAACAACAGTCAGCGACCACGAAATCGATCTTTGAAATCTTGATCCTGATCATTGCTGCTGTCGAACCGTTTGATTTTGAATGGCACAAGCAGCAGAAGATCTCAGGATGTTTCCGTTCGGTGGGCTCATATTTTTTTCGCGTCCATGGAGATTTATCAACTTTGCCACAAGCAAGGAGCAGGCTTGGGTATACTTGAGCGCCTTATGGATTACCCAGGGCAGGCTGCCGGTGATGGCTATGGCCTTTTTTTGACCGCCCTGACTAACGTTTGCAACACGGTTGTTTACGTCGGTAGCAAGACCGAAACTTTGCCGATAACCGGAATTACAAAGGCCAGTGCACAATGCACCGGCCTTTGTCAGCAAAACAGGGCGTTACGTCAGAACGTAATTCTCAGTCCTCCCATGAATGTATGATAATCAGCATTACTCAGGATTTCAGCTTGGTAGTTTATATATGTGTCGATGGCAGGGCTGATAGTAAAATTGAGGCCAGCACCGAAGATGCCGCTGTGCCTGCCCTGTCCCTCGGTTTTAACACGGAAGCGACTGACGTCGCTGTTGGCGAAACGACCGTTGATGTAGGTATCATCATCCAGCATTTCAAAGCCCCAGCCGGCAAACAATGTGGGACGAACACCTCTCCGAATGAAGTCTCTGTTACCCGTAGCTGTTACGCCCAAAAGGGATTTTAATGATTGGGTCTGCTGGGAGCTTATTTTCAGATTGGCATCTCCGGCACCGGATTCCGTGAAACCTCGCTCCCAGAGATGGCTGTACTGAGTTGAGCTTCCAGGTTAACTACGGCGCTGAATTGGGAAATAGTTATAACGGACAGCAACTGTCTGGAGAGATTCGTTACGAGTTTTAATCCGAATTGCCGGCAATGTCAGCGGCGGCACAGAAATGTATCAACTGAAGTTTCCCGCTTTTTAAGCTTCGGCTTGTGTCCCCCGGAAACATGGACTGCCTCGACGCGTGCATGGTTGCCAGAAAGGACTGCCTCATGCGGGACTCGCGGGATTTCAATTGTCCCCATTGGAAGAAGGGCGGTTATGGGCACGGCTTGACCAAATAAAGGAAAGGCTCCGCCATGTTATTGCCAGAGGGTGTTGACGGAACAGCGATCTTCAGGGTGACAAGGATCACGGGCGCACCCGTGGCCGAATGAAATCTGGTATGCTGAAAATTAGCGTGTTGCTGTTCGCGATTTTGGAAAAACCATGCGATCCCTCTCCGGGCGCTTCGGCATATCCACTGGCAGTGAGCAAGCCGGTCGCCCGGGGAGCATAAATTACTGAAGATAAAGGTTCAGCGTTGATAAGTTAACTACGTCTCTAAAGAGACGCGATCCCCGTCGGTTAGATGGTCGGGAGGATAGATGATCACCGCTTCCCCTTCTTCAAGTCCTGCGAGGACTTTCGCCGCAACGCCATTGTTTTGACCGATTTTTACTTCACGCAGCCGGGCCCGGTCGTCTACAACGGCAAAGGCCATCCAGGTGTTCCCCCTTCGAAAAAGGGCTCCTGTGGGAACTTGCAGAACATTGTCGCCATGCCAGGTGACGATGCGCGCCTCGACCCGGTAGCGATCGCCGAGCCTGAATTCT
>SLIE01000117.1 GCA_007135795.1 Desulfobacterales bacterium | reverse complement strand
TCAGAGGTATAGAGCCGGTCTTTGAGGATATCAAGATAAAAAGATGACAGATCAATGGTACAGAAATTGTAAAGACCGTGATAGATCACGTGGAAATCATACTGGTCATAGGCTTGCCGGGAACGTTTGATCATTGTCTGGAGGCGGTGGAGCATAAACCGATCCAGTTCACTCATCTGCTCGTAATCGCACTGGTTTTTTTCCGGGTCAAAATCATTTAAGTTCCCCAGCATGAACCGGCAGGTGTTGCGGATACGACGGTAGGCATCGCTTAGTTGCTTGAGGATGTTCTCCGAAATCCGAATGTCGTCCCTGTAATCCGACGCGGCCACCCAAAGGCGCAAAATCTCGGCGCCGTAACGGTCAATGACTTTCTTGGGCGCAATGACGTTGCCCACGGACTTGGACATTTTCTTCCCCTGGCCGTCGACCACGAAACCATGGGTCAAAACCGATTTGTACGGGGCCTGGCCTTTCAGCCCCACCGCCGTGAGCAGGGAACTGTGGAACCATCCCCGGTGCTGATCCGATCCTTCCAGGTAAAGATCCGCAGGCCAGTCGAGGTTGTCACGGGCTTCGAGAACCGCGGCGTGACTGACGCCGGAATCAAACCAGACATCGAGGATATCGGTCTCCTTGTCGAATTCGGTTTTGCCACATGACGCGCACGCACTGTTTTCAGGCAGAAAGAATGCGGCTTCTTTTTCAAACCACACATCAGCGCCCTGTTCCCGGAAGATGTGATGAATCTTGTCTATGATTTCCTGGTTGACGTGGACCTCGCCGCAGGCGCGGCAGTAAAACACGGTTATGGGAACCCCCCAGGACCGCTGGCGCGATACGCACCAGTCCGGGCGGTTTTTGATCATGTTGTATATCCGCTCCCGCCCCCAGGACGGAATCCACTTCACCGTATCGATGGCATGAAGGGAATTTTTCCGGAGATCATTTTTTTCCATCGAGATAAACCACTGCGGGGTGGCCCGGAATATGACCGGTTTTTTGCACCGCCAGCAGTGCGGGTACGAGTGAGAAATGGTTTCCGATCCCATGAGCATCCCCTCGGCATCCAGTTTCGCGGTGATGTTCGGGTCCGCCTTGAACACGAATTGCCCTGCAAACGCGCCTGTGTCCTCGGTCAGAAGTCCGTTCTCGTCGACCGGCGAGTACACGTCGAGCCCGTATGTCAGACCGATTTCATAGTCTTCGCGCCCGTGTCCGGGAGCGGTGTGCACGCAGCCGGTACCGGCTTCCAAAGTGACATGACGACCAAGGATAACAAGCGATTTCCGGTCATAGAGTGGATGCCGGCAATTCATGTGCTCAAGTGTTTTGGGATCGATTTCCGCAATCACGGTGTAATCATCGATACCAAACGATTTCATGCACGATTCGACAAGCTCCTTTGCCAGAATCAACACCCCTTTTTCCGGTGTTTCCACTGCGACATAGGACAACTCCGGGTGAAGCGCCACGGCAAGGTTGGCAGGGAGGGTCCATGGCGTGGTGGTCCAGATAACGAGTGAAACATCCTTCCCCGCCAGTTTGTCATCAATTTTTTCAGGGGGATCATCCAGAGGAAAGCGGACGTAAACCGATGGCGACGATTCATCGGCATATTCGATTTCCGCCTCGGCTAGTGCGGTCTTGCAGCTGCAACACCAGTATATGGGCTTTTTGTGCCGCGCCATTCCGCCCTTGACGGCAAATTCACCGCACAACTTTGCAATGACGGCTTCATAATCATAGCTCATGGTCAGGTACGGATCATCCCACTGCCCCATGACCCCCAGTCGCTTGAATTCCTCTCTTTGGATATCGATCCATTTATCCGCATAATCCCGGCATTTTCGGCGTATTTCCACAAGCGACATCTCTTTTTTCTTGGAACCAAGCTGCTTGTCGACATTGTGCTCGATGGGAAGGCCATGGCAATCCCAGCCGGGCACATATTGCGCATCGTATCCTGTTAATTGCCGGGATCTTACGATGATATCCTTAAGGATCTTGTTTAAGGCGGTGCCGATATGGATGTTGCCGTTGGCATACGGGGGGCCGTCGTGCAGGATAAACCGTGGTTTTCCTTGTGCGTTTTCACAAATCGTTTCGTAGGTCTTTTCAGCTTCCCACTTTTCAATTTGCACGGGCTCCCGATTGGCCAGGCTGGCCTTCATGGGAAAGCCGGTTTCAGGGAGATTCAATGTTTTTTTATAATCCATGGGGACGGTATCCTTTCAGAAGCGGAAATACTGGGATTTCCACGAAGAAGTTCATCAAAACGATTTTGGTCAAGAGAAATTGTTAAATTTACGCCACTTCCGGAAACCAGTCAAGTACTTTCAAAAAGAGAATAATCTATTTCCCAACGTAAAATTTATGGCGTCGTAAAAAGTTCCATCTACTTCGTTGTAGCAATTTTGCATTCACCCGGAATACTATATGCATGCCATCGCAAAATCAAAATTACTACGCATTGCATATGGACCTTTTGAACTCAGCCATCATCAACAATTTTTTGACTCCTTACGAATCTATCATCCTTAAGTAAAAGAAGTCCTTTTGCCAGAACCAATACGACACTTGACAGGGTCTTTCATCAATGCGATAGACTAATGACTATAGTTGATCGTACAGCATTTTATAAAATCAGATTGATCTTAACAGGAGTCCACGGGTCATGATAGCAGTAGTGCAACGCGTGAAAAGCAGTTCGGTGACGGTTGAAAATCAAACAGTCGGAAAGATCGACCATGGACTCATGGTGCTACTGGGGGTTGCCGATACGGATACGCCCTCGGAAATAGATTTTCTGGCCGACAAAACAGTCAATCTAAGAATTTTCGAAGACGACGACGGCAAGATGAATCGATCACTCCTGGATGTTGGCGGGCAAATGCTCGTGGTCTCCCAATTTACCCTCCTGGGAGATTGTAGCAGGGGGCGTCGGCCCTCTTTCATTCATGCGGCGGAACCGGTCAAAGCAGAAGATTACTATATGAAATTTGTAGAAAAAGTGCGTGGCATGGGCGTTCCGGTCGAAACCGGTCAGTTCCGGGCCATAATGGATGTCGCACTGGTCAATCACGGGCCGGTAACCATGATCCTTAAGAGCAAAAACCATGTGGACTAAGCATATGACCCGCTTTTTACGAATTTTCTGCACTTTTACTATTCTGTTGATACCGGTTCGGGGGATGGCAGGTCCAGATGTATTGAGCGAAACCGCTGTGTGGAACGAAGGAATGAACGCGTTTGCCGTAGCTGCCCCCGACGGTGAGATACTTTACGCCAAAGACGCAAAACAGATGGTGGTCCCCGCCTCCATCCTGAAAATCCTGACCGCACTGGTCGCTTTTGAGCACCTGGGGCCGGAGTATCGCTTTCATACAGATTTTTATATGGATGCCGATAACAACCTTGTCATCAAAGGATATGGCGACCCGTTTCTGGTCTCTGAAAAGGTTGCCGCCATTGCCGGGCACCTTGCCGGAAAAGTCCATACAATCAACAACCTGGTGATGGACGGGTCGTACTTCGACCAAATCGTTATACCCGGCACGCAGGCCGTCTCCACAAGATCATATGATGCGCCCGTCAGCGCCCTGTGCGTAAACTTCAATACCGTGTTTTTCAAGACACAAAAAGGCGAAATTGTAAGCGCCGAAGCTCAAACCCCCCTTCTTCCCCTGGCCAGAACCCGCATTCAGCGTCTGGGAACGCAAAGCGGGCGCATCATGCTGACGTCAGACGGAAATGAAACGACCCGGTATGCTGGCGAATTGTTCCTGCATTTCCTGAAGGCAGCCGGCGTGACGGTACAAGGCGATATTGTCCTGTCAAATACCGATACTGAAAACCTCACCCGTATTTATCGTTACAGGTCGGAGATCGATGTGTCAGAGATGGTCAATCAAATGATGGAATACTCGAATAATTTCATCGCCAACCAGCTTTTCCTGGCATCTGGGGCTAAGGCCTACGGTGCTCCGGCGACACTGGAAAAGGGGGTTCGTGCGGCAAAAACATACGCGGCCGGCCTGGGAATCACGCCGGAAATTGTCGAGGGATCGGGTATTTCCCGAAACAACCGAATTTCTGCGGAAATGATGATCCCGATACTCGACGCGTTTGCCCCGCATTACGGGTTGCTTCAAAAACGGGGCCGGGTTTATTTCAAGACGGGGACTCTGGCGGGGATTCAGACCCGGGCCGGGTACATCGAGGGGAAAGACGGTATATTCTACAGATTCATGGCAATGCTCGATACCTGGGACTGGCCGGCTGATCCGCTAATCGACCGGTTGGCAAACGAGTTGTAAGCTTGTCTCAAGGAAAAACCTACTTCGACGACGGCTGATCCCCGCTGCTTATGTAGGCATATGCATTGTGATTATGAATGGATTCAAAATTTTCAACGCTCACATCAAACCAGGTGATATTTTTATCGGCCTGCAGGGCAACAGCGATATCACGGACAATATCTTCCACAAACTTTGGATTTTGAAACCCTTTTTCAGTGACGTACTTTTCATCCGAACGCTTCAAAACCGAATAAACATCGCATGAAGCGCTTTTTTCAACCAGCTGGATCATATCCTCGATCCATATGAACCGATTGAATCGGGTTCGCAAATGCACCATGCCACGCTGGTTGTGCGCCCCGGAAGTGCTGATCTCCCTTGAGCAGGGACAGACCGAGGAAATGGGGACCCGTACTTCGGAGATCAGATCGACCTTGCAACCCGAATCAATGGAACCCACAAGGCGACAGGTATAATCCATGAGCCCGACGCATTTGGAGACAGGGGCCTGTTTTTCGATAAAAAACGGAAATGTCACTTCTATGTGCGCGGATTCCGCATCCAGATGAGACTTCATCTGCGTGAGGATATCGGAAAAGGTTTTCAGGGACAGATTTGGGCGAAACAGGTGAAGCAACTCCACGAACCGGCTCATGTGAGTCCCCTTGCACTCATGGGGAAGCGCCACGAACATGTTTATGGCAGCGACCGTATTCTGCTGCCCGTTGCTCTTGTCCAGGACCGTAACCGGATACCGAAGGTTCTTGATACCGACCTTGTTGATGGCAACATTTCGATGATCCGGCTCGCTTTGAACGTCCTTCATACAGCCGACATCAAATATGTTTTCCAGCCGGTATTCCTGCGGGTCACGCGTGCCGATTTCACTTTCATCCTGTTTTCGAAACAGTGTATCTTTCATTTCAGCATATATTCCATGTTTACATGGCTCAAGGAGCGGAAGATATTATCCTTTATTTTTTTATTCCCACTGTAAAGGTCGGTTAAAAAGGACTTGATCTCCTTACGCCTGGAATTATCATTAGATGGACACGGATTAATAAATTCAGGGAGTTCCAGTTCACCCGCAAAATATACAATCCTGCTTTCATCCACAAAGGCAAAGGGCCTTATTATCGTAAAGAGTCCGTCAAACATCGTTTGTGCCGGCATCATCGTCCCCATGGTGCCGGTATGGCACATGTTGATAAACAGGGTCTCGATAATATCATCCTTGTGATGCCCCAGGGCGATCTTGTTGCAACCCTGGTCCCGGGCAATTTCAAACATCAGGCGTCGACGTCTTCTCGAGCACAGAAAACACGGATTTTCCCTGTTTTCTGCACTATGTGCATACACCCCGAAATCCGTCTTTTCCACCCGCAGGTCATAGCCCAGATCCGCACACCAGCGGTGCAGCTCATCGGCGAACCCGCCTTTAAACCCCGGATCCACGTAAACCGGATAAAGGGTATATTCGACCGGAATCCGCGCAAGCCTTTCGTTCAGTGTCCACAGCAGGCTAAGGCTGTCCT
>SLIE01000324.1 GCA_007135795.1 Desulfobacterales bacterium | reverse complement strand
CTCAGCCATTGTTTCAAGACAAGGCCCCTTTATCCCGACATAAATCCCTTCTTTTAAGCGGATATCTTTTTCAACTGCGACGCTTTTAGCGATTTCAATTAGTTTTTTGTCATAGACGCGCGTCATATCCGGAAAACGAATTCCCCATCGGTCATCATTGGGTCCCAAAAGCGGATTTTCACCGGTCAAATTGATGTGATCTTGGATAATCATTATGTCCCCGGGAGTAAAATCGAGATTCAAACCACCTGCTGCGTTGGTGATGATCAGCGTTTTTATTCCCATTGCCTGCATGACCCGGACCGGATAGGATACTTCAAGTGGACTGTATCCCTCATATAAATGGAAACGCCCCGCCATTGCAATAACCGGTTTTTCTGCAAGACGTCCCACAAGCAACCGACCCGCGTGCCCTGTCACCGTGGAAACCGGAAAGCCTGGTATATCCTTGTAATCAAATGCAAAATTCACTTCAAGCGCGGACAGGCTTTTCCCGAGACCGGTTCCGGTCACCAATCCAATTAAGGGACTCATGCCGGTTTCCGATAGAAGATATTCCGCGCAATGAATAACTTTTTCCCAGTATTTGCTCATTTCATTCCCCCACAATTTGCCATTTTAAATTTGTCGGAATTTTTGAAATTATACTATATACTTGCCCCTGGATTCGTCAAGTAGACAAATTATTGCCAACTTATAACGGCGTCTTAAAAAGTACCATCTACGTCCTTGTAGCGATTTTAAATTCACGACGAGTGCATCAATTTCTAATTTTAGTTATTAAAACCATATAAATTGGAATGTGTGGGGAAACGGTTGGCAGGGCACTGTCATGATTTCGAGAAGGACGACCGTGGGTAAAAGGTCCCGATTGGTTCAAACAATGCTCAGGCAACCCCGTTAATGAGCATTTTTCAAATTATAAATTTTTTATGTGACTTTTTATGCACCCAACAATTTGAGTCTTGTTGAGTCTTGATTTTTTAACATTCTGTCACATATTGCAAACAGTCTCATTGCCTTGGTTTTTCAGTTGGACATGAGAAAAAAATCATGATATAAATTTTTTTTGATTTTTGTATTCCCTAATGCTAATCGGTACATGATGGTTGGCACTTTAATATTTATTTTTGTGGAGTAAATTATGATAGATGCAGTCCTGATGATGGGCGGTCTGGGTATTGTAATCGGTTCGGGCCTGGCCGCAGCGTCCAAAATTTTTTATGTTTACGTGGACCCCCTTGTAGAGAAAATCGATGATCTTCTTCCCGGGGCTAATTGCGGAGGATGCGGCTATCCGGGATGCGGACCGAACGCAGAAGCGATTGCTGCCGGCAAAGCATCTCCGTCTTCCTGTGTTGCGGGCGGCGCCGACCTCGCCGAAGCCATAGCAGCTGTCATGGGGATGAGTGTTGAAGCAAAAGAACCCGACATTGCACGTCCGGGTTGTAATTACAGCGTGGAAACAGCGGCTCAGAAATTTCAGTACACGGGTTTGAGCGACTGCCAGGCGGCTTCCCTGCTTTACGGTGGCATGAAAGTATGCAATATCGGATGCTTGGGATTGGCGTCCTGCATGCGTGCATGTCCTTTTGATGCCATTGTCATGGGAGCGGATGGCCTTCCGATCGTTCTTGAAGACAAATGCACCGGATGCGGCACCTGCGAGCGGGTCTGCCCCAAGCACATCATTAAATTATCTTCCGTAACCAGACGCATTTTACAGGAATACACCACCGAAGACTGCACAACGCCATGCCAGCGAGCTTGTCCCGCAGGAATCAACATTCCGGCATATATCAGCCATGTCAGTGAGGGTGACTATTCAAAAGCGGTTCAGGTCATAAAGGAGCGCAACCCGTTCCCTACCGTTATCGGCCGGATCTGTCCTCGCCCCTGTGAAGACGAGTGCAGGCGAACTTTGGTGGATGAACCGGTAGCCATCAACTTTCTGAAACGTTATGCCGCCGATGTTGAATTTGAAAGCGGACAGCGCTCTCAACCTTTCGTCGCCCCTGCCACAAACCGGAAAATAGCTATCATCGGTGGCGGTGTGGAAGGGCTGTCAGCAGCGTTTTTCGCCGCAAGACTGGGGCATGCCCCGACCGTTTTTGAAGCGAATCCGCAACTGGGCGGTTTGCTCAGAAAAGCCATCGCCGGATACCGACTCCCTCGTAACATACTTGAATGGGATATTGAGGGCATCCGTGAAATTGGTGTCAACACCGTGACCAACGCCACGCTTGGCCGGGACTTCACCATCGCATCACTGCTGAAAGAAGATTTCGAAGCGGTAATTCTTGCTTCCGGTGGATTTGACAGCCGCACCGAAAGACTGTCCGGCACCAAAATTGAAGAACCGGTTCCAGGTGTATACCTTCTTATCGATGTCATAAAGAGTGCAATGGAAAACGACGGCAACGTCAAGCTTGCCAAAGATGTCGTAATCGCAGGGGGAACTGAAATCGCATCGACAGCCGTTGCTATCTGTAAACAGTTGGGTGCTGAAAACGTCTCCTTTGTTTTCAGAAACAGTAAAGCCGATCCGGCACTGGATCAGAAGCAATTGGACACGCTCGAAAATAGTGGTGCAAACCTTATATTCGATGCTTGCATAACCAAATTCATTGGCGAAGACAATCAACTGACAGCGATCGAATACGAAGATCGTAACAGCAAAACCGCTTATGTAATATCTGCAGGAAACTTTATTGTTGATTCCGGAAGGCTTCCTGAACTTATTTTCCGGCGAACCGGAATTGCGGATACGGATGAGACCCCTGTTGACGAACCGATATACTGGGAAGGTATTCAACCATACAAAAACCCCTTCTACAGTGAAGAAAAAGGACTTCTGGCCGCAGGCGACCCAGTTACCGACTATAGCGCCGCTATTCGCGCTATCGCGGGTGGCAGACGATCAGCCGCGTCTGTTCACATGATTATGTACGACATGGACCTTACACTTCCGGAAAAAGTACTGCGGTCCGAAACGGTTCTTCAGGATGTGGATTCGCTTGAAAACGTCAACAGCAGCAAACGGCATATCATGCCCACGTGTTCCGTATCGGAAGTTCCCGGCAGATGTCCGGAAATAGAACTCGGATTTTCAGCTCAGGATGCAAGCGCCGAGGCTTCCAGGTGCCTTCGTTGTGGTATTATATGCTACATGCCGGAGCATCAGCGGCATGAACTGAAAAAAGCAGGATAGTAAATGGATAAGGGTGCAGGAGCGTAAACTTCAAGCTTCTGCCCATCTTCAATTGAAATACGGAATATTTTTTAAAATGGCTCCCGGAGCATACTGAAACATTACAATGTTTCTTACTTGTATGTTCCGGGAGCTGTGTTTATCTGTCGGGCCTGAAAACAATAATCGTCAAAGCGGTATTGCTTCAGACTTCTTTATTAAATCCCACAATCGCTCTACAGGATATATGGCCAAGGAAACAGCAATAGTGACAGACCTTTCCGGCGATTACGCCATGGTCAAGACGCAGCGCACCTCAGGATGTGCGGCATGTTCGGAAAGAAATCTCTGCAACACCATGGGTGGTGGGAAAGACATGGAATTTCTCGCTATAAATCCGGTCAAAGCAAGGCTGGGAGATACGGTCCTTCTGGATTTCAAAACTTCTCGCCTGCTACAGCTTTCACTGCTTCTGTATATTTTTCCGATCATTGTGCTTTTGATAGGGGCTCTCGTCGGGGAATCTATAGTAGCGCCGGCTTACGGCATAGACCGCTCCGCAGGGGCTGCAGGAACAGGATTTGCAGCTTTTATTGTCTCAATTGTCATTCTCTTGTTGCTGGAACGAAGGGCAAAAAAAACGGATAAATACAAACCTGTCATCTTGACTGTAAAAAAACCAGGCACCGCCCCTTCCTCTCCTGAAGAGTGCGATCATAAAGAGAAACTCAGAGAAAAATCATAACCGTGACTTTTCACGAGATAGTCAATTATGACGAACTCGTAAAAATCACGATCAGACCACTTTGTAAAAGCTCAAGATCGAGGCTTGCGCAATCTCGAAGAATACAGCGTACTTAAATGTATGTGTATATCTACAAGGCGTAAGCCGCAAATTCTAAGAGATTGCGCGTAACGCAGATATTGGGCTTTTTACGGAATCGTGAATTATAATCAGGCATCCCAGAGACCAATCAATCAACATCTCCTTCCAGGACTTCCCCGCAATATTTGTTATGCGCTTGTCGTTATTTCACAATGGATAATAAAAGGATTTCCCTGTATAATTTTTGATGACCAATGCTTTACATGGGGCTTTACCCGGGCTTTTGGTTGTGTAGGCATCTGACACCAACACCTTACCCCCGCCGCCGGGCAGATCCATTACGTATTGAGGAATACCCATGCCCGAGATCCTGCCCCGCAATCCTTTCATAATATCAAGCCCTGTTTCTACCGGCACCCGGAAATGCATCGTCCCCCTGACCGGGTCCGGATGGTGAAGGTAATATGGACGCACACGGCAGCAAAGCAGTTTTTCCATGAGATCCACCATGATATCCGGGTTATCATTGACACCCTTTAGCAAAACGGTTTGACTTCCCAGAACAATCCCGACATTGGCAAGCATTTCACAGGCACGTATAGCCTCGGGTGTCAATTCATCCGGGTGGTTAAACTGAATATTCAGATATAGCGGTGAAAATCGTCGCAGTAGATCCACAAGCTCGGCTGTTATCCGCTGGGGGAGGACACAGGGGACCCGTGTATGAATGCGAAGTCGCTGAACATGTTGAATCCCTTTTAATTGCAAAAGGATCTCTTCCAGCAACGCTTTCTTCAAAAGCAGTGGATCACCGCCTGAAAGAATTACTTCCTTTATAGCGGGGGTCCGTCGGATATATTTCACTACCCCTTCAATATCACTTGAATGAACCGAATGCTTGACACCCGCGTTTCTTTTGCGCATACAGTGACGACAGTATACGGCACACTGTCCTGAAACCAAAAAAAGCACGCGATCCGGATAGCGATGAATCAGGTTATCAACCGGTGACTGAAGGTCTTCGGTGAGAGGGTCTTCAATTGCACCACACCCGGCAAGCTCTAAAGGATCAGGGATTACCTGGCGGGCTATCGGATCACCTGGCGCTTTGATCAACGACAGGAAATATGGATTTATCCGCATCGGATACTGCTTCGCGACTGATGCGATTTCACCGGCAGAAGCCCGGGCAAATGGAAGGTATTTGTTCAACTGTTCTTCTGAAATAACGCTCCCGGCCAGAATTTGCCGCCACGAAGCATTTTCGTCCCTTGTGCTATATATTCGCAAGCCCAACTCCGTTAATACTTGCGCCGCAATCAGGGCAATTGTTCTTCTTGATCCGGTTATTGATCACCGTGTAGCCCCTTCGTTCAATCATTACTTTTCCGCAATTGTAACAAAATGTGCTTTCTGTTCCGTTGCCGGGGATGTTGCCGGTATAAACGTATTGGAGCCCCCTGTCGATTCCGATCTGCCTTGCCTCCATCAGTTTGGACACCCCGGTTGCCGGACGATCCATGAGTTTGTACGTCGGATGAAACCGGCTAACGTGCCAGGGGGTTTCATTCCCCAGTTCATCTGCAATAAAACCGGCCAGGTTCCCCAGTTCATCTGCACTGTCATTTAAACCCGGAATGATCAAGGTGGTTACTTCAACAAAGATACCCAGCTTTTTCATGGTACGAAGGGATTCAAGAACCGGCGCAAGCCTGGCGCTGCACTGATTTTTATAAAACGCCTCGGTGAACGCCTTTAAATCGACATTTGCCGCGTCCAGGAAGGGCGCTATGATTTCCAGCGCTTCGGTCGACATATACCCGTTGGTGACGAAGATATTTTTAAGCCCCCTGTCATGAGCGATTTGCGCTGTTT